>JBIIZD010000137.1:0-5021 GCA_044346445.1 Caulobacteraceae bacterium | reverse complement strand
CCAGAAGGTTTGGTATCCAATGGCAAAAGTGTGGTTGCGCTTGATGATGTGACCGTATGCGCCATGCCGTCTTCAACGCTGTCGGTCCTGCTCAATAGCCATCCGCAACTCAATCGCCGCCTGGTCTGGATGATGGGGCGCGAATCCCTGATCACAGAGAACCGTCTGGCCTTTGTTGGTCAAACCAGTGCCCTGACGCGCATTGCCAATCTGTTGATGGAACTGATCGTTATGGCCACCCACAAACAGGATCACGAGGCCGGTAGCCATATCCGTCTGCCGCTTACCCAATCCCAAATTGGTGATGCCACAGGCCTGACGGCGATCCATGTCAATCGCATGTTGCGAAAACTGCGAGAGGACCGCCTGCTCGATTTTCATGACGGGGTTCTGTCCATCCTTAATCCAGAGGCCCTCAAGACCCTTGCGCAATTGGGGGACGAAATCGCCAATGCCTGGGCCATTGAATAGCCCAAATCTTAGCCTGGGGTCCGCGACTGACCAGCCACAAGCCAAGCCGGTCACCACCAAGGGGTTCGTCAATAATAAATACAATCAAGATCTATTATTATCTAGAACTACACGGGAAAAGGTTTGAATAGTCTGGCCTAGTGTGTTGGTCTCAAAAACTAAACACCTAGAAGAAACACTGAGACATTCGGTCAGTGATCAGCGCACGGGGGTTGGACCATGAGTGATATGATCAACGAAAACAGCGTCAGGTTGGCGGCTCTTGAATTGATCGTATCGGAGCTCTTGGCACATTATGCGTCTGCCGATCCCGTTTGCGCCCATCGGATCTTAAAAGACGCCCACAGGGCCAAGGCCTCATCCAGCGAAGACAGCCAGGATCATGCGATATTTTCACTGGTCGCGCGCGAGTTTGAGCAGGCGATTGAGCGGTCAAATGAAGGCATGACCCACAGACCGCGCGCTCAAGCCTAGGCTAATAGTCACCCGTTTGCTAATGTGCAGGCAGGCCGGATATGGGTGTGCTAGGCACCGGGCTTAACAAGGGACTGGCTGTTCTATGCCCTGGACGCAAACCTATACCGACGCTGAACCGCAGCGCATCAATCGCTGGCTTGGCCAAAGCGGGGTGTGTTCGCGCCGCGAGGCGGAGGGTCTGATCGCCAAGGGCCTGGTCTCGATTGACGGCGAAATTGTTCAAGACCCCGGGCGCAAGATCGCCAGCGGCCAGACTCTGACCCTATTGGATGACCTGGAATCCCAGGCCCCTTACAGCATCGTCATTCATAAGCCTGTCGGCATTGTCTCGGCCCAGCCAGAGCCGGACCAGGTTCCCGCCGCGCGCCTCATTACACCCGACGCCTATTGGGGGCATTTGGACGATCTGGACACACTTGGCCTGCCAGATGAGACCGAAAGCCTGCCTGCCTTGGGCCGCCTGGATAAGGATTCCCGTGGGCTGCTGATCCTTTCGCAGGACGGCGTGCTGGCCAAGTCGATCATTGGCCCCAGCGCCCGCCAGACCAAGGAATACCGGGTCCAGGTCGAGGGGATGATGACCGACCGCAAGATCACACTTCTACGCTACGGCCTGATGCTGGATGGTCGTCAATTGCGCCCGGCCAAGGTGCATATTTGCGGCGAACAGATGCTGAGCTTTACCTTGAGCGAAGGGCGCAACCGCCAGATCCGGCGGATGTGTGAGCTGGTGGACCTGGCCGTGGTTGATCTTATGCGTATTCGGATTGGAACCTTATCAATCGGCAACCTGCCCGAGGGTTATTGGCGACATTTGACGCAGGCCGAACGGCAGACCCTGATCATCAGCCCGCGCTAGGCCACCTGTCCGGCGCAAAAGCCGCTAGCCCAGGCCCATTGGAAATTATAACCGCCCAGCCAGCCGGTGACGTCCACGACCTCGCCGATGAAATAAAGCCCCGGCACGGCCTTGGCCTCCAAGGTTTTGGACTCCAGATCGCGCGTATTGACCCCGCCTAAAGTCACCTCAGCGGTGCGATAGCCCTCAGACCCGACCGGCTTAACCCGCCAGCCCTGCGCCCCCAAGGCGAGGCTTTTCAGGCGCTTGTCCGAGAAATCACCGATAGGGCCGCTGGCCCCTTCCAGATCAACCACGGTCTGGGCGACGCGCTTGGGCAGGTAGTTGGACAAGACGGTGTGAATCGCCTGCTTGCCATGCTTGGCGCGGTCCTGGCGCAAGGTCTCGTAAAGATTGATTTGCGGCACCATATCGATCTCGATCTCGTCGCCCTCGCGCCAATAGGACGAGATCTGCAAGATGGACGGACCGCTTAAGCCGCGATGCGTAAACAGCATGGCCTCAGCAAAGCGCCGCTTGCCGCAGCCCACCACGGCATCCACCGCAACACCCGACAAGGTCGAGAGCCGCTGCAAAAGACCAACCTCGAACGTCAAGGGCACAAGCGCCGGACGAATAGGCGTCAAGCCCAGGCCAAAATGTGTGGCCAGTTCATAGCCAAACCCGGTTGCACCCATCTTGGGAATGGATTTACCACCCGTCGCCACCACCAGCGACGAACACGCCACAATGCCTTGCCCGGCTAGATGCACGACAAACCCTGTGTCTGACTTTTCGACCTGTTCCACCTCGGTGCGAAGGCGCAGATTGACGCCGTATTGCTCCATCTCGCTTTGCAACATGGATACGACCTGACGCGCAGAGCCGTCGCAGAACAATTGGCCCAGAGCCTTTTCGTGATAGGCAATGCCATAGCGCTCGATCAGACCGATAAAGTCCTTGGGCGTATAGCGCCTAAGAGCCGAGATGCAAAAGCGCGGATTTTCCGACAGAAACTGGTCTGGCGAGGTATTTACATTGGTGAAATTACAACGCCCACCGCCCGAGATCCGGATCTTTTCGCCGGGAGCCTCAGCATGGTCGATAATCAGGACCGACCGGCCCCGCTTGCCCGCCTCAATGGCGCACATCATGCCCGCAGCACCCGCCCCGATCACCACCACATCAAACTGATCCAAGCGCCCGCTCCTTGATTAAGCCGCGCCCTATAACACATATTCGCCGGTGCAGGCCCCCTTCCCCCAAGGGGGGAAGATTTATGGACCTACCCCCCCCTGGTGGAGGGGGGCTGCAAAGCCACTAGCCCCTAAAGCGCCTTACCCATCCGGATCAGGGGCAAGACAGGCACTTTCGGCAAGTTTTTATGCATCCGTCTTAGCCTTGGCGCCGCCGCCAAGCTAGGCGTCTTCTATGGCAATCCCTGCGGCCAAAGACGCCTTCATCGCGTCGCCTGCGGATGGCACCTTGAGCAGTTCCATAAAGCTGCGGCGCTCATCGGCCGTGCCCTCGTCAAAACTGCGGGTCAGGGCAGACCGCGTCAGGCGCTTGGCCTCAGCCAGGCCCTCCGCCGGCTTGGCCGCCAATTCTGCCGCCAGTTCCAGGGCGCGGGCCAAGGGATCGGCCACCACCTCATGCACCAGACCAAGGGCTGCCGCTTCTGGACCCGTACAGACCCGGCCAAGTAGGATCATTTCCAAGGCCTTGGCCTCGCCAATAATACGCGGCAGGCGCTGTGTCCCACCCCCGCCCGGAAAGATGCCAATCCGGGTCTCTGGCAGGCCAATCGCCTTGACGCCTGCTCCAGCAATGCGCAGATCACAGGCCAAGGCCAGCTCAAACCCGCCGCCCATGCACAGCCCGTTAATCGCCGCGATCATGGGCTTTGGGGCCGAGGCGGTGATATCGACCAGGGCATAATAGCCGCCATCATCCTCGGCGGGCGGCTCAGGCGGCGCGATCACACCGGTGACTACATCAGCCATGACGCATAATTCGCCGACATCATAATGGCGGATAAAAATGTCGGGCAGACCGCCGGTATAAACAATGCATCGCACAGCGGGATTGGCCACAGCGGCCCGCAGCGCGACCAAGAGCTGCGAGGTGCCTGCCGCCGTCAATGTACCAAGGCCTGGATTGGCATAGGTGATAATCTCTGTAGCGCCGTGACGCCGGGTGCTGACAAGGCTCATGCGTGTTTCCTGCCCATCTGGGTTTGCGCCGCTGTCTAGGCAGCGGTTCACGCGAATGGGGCCAGACAATCGCACGTCTGGCAAGGGCGCAGGGCCGTCTGTAGCGCCGCCGCAGTAAACAATTCTAAACCATAAGCCGCCAAGACTGCTGCTGGCCTGCCCATCATGGCCGGGGTGACAAGACGGCGTTCATGGACAAGCTGTTGCAAAAACCGTCCAAAAGCCTTTCCGCCGAAGGCCTTGCGCGCCAAGGGCTTGGCTTGTTGCGCAGTGACAAGGCCGATCAGGCCAAGGCGATGGCGCAAGCGGCCATAAACCACGAGCCCGACCTTGCTGCAGCCTGGCACATACTGGCCTTGGCCAGCGAGCAGCTTCACGACCATGCGGGGGCGGTTGAGGCCTATCAGACGGCCATTGATCTTGAACCCCAAACGCCGGGCCCCTACGCCGATCTGGCCCGATTGATGATCGCTATTGAGCGCTATGCCATTGCCGAGGGCCTGCTTAAGATTCACCTGTCCTTGGTGCCAGACAGCGCGGCGACCGCCAATGATCTGGCCTGGGCCCAGGCCAATCAGCTTGATACGTCCAAGGCCATTGTCACCCTGATCACAGCGCTGGAACAGCACCCCAGCCAGCCCATGCTGTGGAATACGCTGGGTCTGGTCTTGATGTCCGAGGGGCGGATGGATGAGGCCGTGCCCGTCTTGCAGGAAACCCTCAATCTCGATCCCGATTTTGGCCAAACGCGACTGGCGCTGGCCGAGGCCTTGATGGTCACAGCCCGCGGCGATCTTGAGGTTCAGGCCCTCGCCCTAAGCGAAGGCCAAATCGCCATTGATACCGCGTCGCCGGACAAGCGGGCCAATGCCAAGGTCGCCCAGGCAAAGCGCTTGTTTAGCCTGGGCCGTCTGGCCGAGGGCTGGGCCAGCTATGAGGCCCGCCATGACCTCACCTATGAAGACGCCACTGTGTTTGATCTGCCTTGGCCAAGGTGGCAGGCAGGGCAAGCGGTTGAGGGT
>JBIIZD010000136.1:0-5042 GCA_044346445.1 Caulobacteraceae bacterium | reverse complement strand
GACGGCACCGTGCGCTGCGCCTTTCGGGCCGAGCGCAAGCATATGAATGGCGGCGACTTTATGCATGGCGGCTGCATGTTGACCTTTGCCGATTTTTCGCTATTCGCGTTCGCGCACAAGGAACTCGAGGGCGTGCATTCCGTGACGGTCTCGCTGAACGGCGAATTTATTGGCCCGGCCAGTGAAGGCGATCTGATCGAGGCCACGGGCGAGGTCATCAAGGCTGGCGGCTCACTGATTTTTCTGCGCGGCCTTGTGTCCACCGGCGGCAAGCCCATGCTGAGCTATTCGGGCGTGGTCAAGAAGTTGCGGAAGAAATAGACGCGCTTGATCGAGCGCCTTATGCCGGCCAACGACCTAAAGAACCTAGGCAAGACAGCTCGACCAGATCGTCATCACGTAACCAGTTTACTAGTTCAAGCGTAACGGGCTGGGGAAAGCTTCGCCGCTTAAGCAGTATGACACCATTTCGAGTGTTGAAATGGTTGGGAGCAGTTTGATCAGTTGGAGGGCTAACCATCTCCGGATTCCAATCTGCCTAAGCCTAAATGAGCTACATCAACTACAAACGCGCGTAAAGTTTGCACCGCGACTTGGCGAACCGCATAAGGCGGCTTAACCTCTGCATAGAACCAAAGGGGACAACCGTGACTTTCTTGCGCATGATCCTATCGGGCCTTGTTGTGGCCGCGCTCGCCGCCTGTAGCCCAGCCAAGGCCCCGCCTGCGCCAAGTGGCCAGACAGAGATTCGCTTTGCCACCGACTGGCGCGCCCAGGCTGAGCAAGGCGGGTTTTATCAGGCCCTAGCGACCGGCGAATATGCCAAGCGCGGCCTGAATGTGACGATCTTGCAGGGTGGTCCCGCCGTCAATGTGCCCCAGCTTTTGGCCTCTGGCGCGGTTGATCTGGGCATGGGCTCCAACAGCTTTATCGTGCTCAATCTGGCCGCCGAAAACGCGCCGGTAAAGGCGGTCGCGGCCTTTATGCAAAAAGATCCCCAGGTCCTGATCGCTCATCCGGGTCAAGGCATTAAGAGCCTGGCCGATATGAAGGGCCGCCCCATCCTGTTGGCCGATGCCTCGGTTACTGCCTTTTGGGTCTGGCTGAAGTCCAAATATGGCTTCACCGATGATCAGGTGCGCAAATATAATTATAGCGCCGCCCCCTTCTTGGCCGATCCCAAGGCGATCCAGCAGGGCTATGTCACCAGCGAGCCCTATACGATCGAAAAAGAGGGCGGATTTAAACCCGCTGTCTTCCTGCTGGCCGATGAAGGCTATCCCGGTTATGCGGCCATGGTCCTGGCCCCCGACA
Source organism: Caulobacteraceae bacterium (assembly GCA_044346445.1). Classification (GTDB taxonomy): domain Bacteria; phylum Pseudomonadota; class Alphaproteobacteria; order Caulobacterales; family Caulobacteraceae; genus CAISGS01. The sequence goes on along the minus strand of JBIIZD010000136.1, from coordinate 3,728 downwards.
GCCTGATTACCAAGGACCCTAAGGCGGTGCGCGCCTTTGTTGAAGCCTCGGCGGCGGGGTGGGCGTCTTATCTGAACGGCGATGCGCGTCCGGGGGATGCCTTGATCTTGAAAGACAATCCTGAAATGACCCAGGCCCTGCTCGATCAGGCCCGCGCCAAGATGAAGGCCTATGGTTTGGTCGAGGCGGGCGATGCCAAGACCGGCGGCCTTGGCGTCATGACCGATGCGCGCTGGGCTGAGTTTTTCAAGATCGCCGCCAGCCAGGGCGTGTTCGCCAAGGACCTCGATGTCCGCAAGGCCTATGACCTGCAATTTGTGGGGCCCAAGGCACCATGAGTCTGGTGGCCAGTCTTGCCGCCGTCGAAGTGGTCTATGGCGCGGGTCGTCAGGCGCTGGGACCGTTTGATCTGGACCTGGCCGCTGGCGAGATTGTCGCCCTGGTTGGCCCCTCTGGCTGCGGCAAGAGTACGGCGCTGCGCCTGCTTGCGGGGCTGGAGGCCCCCAGCCTGGGCACTGTAAACCGAACGGCTGGCCGGGGGAAAACCTCGGTCGTGTTTCAATCGCCCACCCTGATGCCTTGGGCCGATGCGATCAGCAATATTGCCCTGCCCCTCGAACTCTCGGGCATGGCGCGGCCTGAGGCGAGGCGGCGGGCGCTTGCTGCGTTGAAACAGGTGGGCTTGGTCGGGTCGGCAAGCATAAAGCCCGCGCAATTGTCTGGCGGTATGGCCATGCGGGTGTCCTTGGCAAGAGCCTTGGTCACCCAACCGCAACTGCTCTTACTGGATGAGCCGTTTGCGGCTCTGGATGAGATCACCCGGCGCACACTGGCCGATGATGTGCACCGGCTTTGGCACCAAACCCGCCCGGCTGTGGTATTTGTCACCCATAATGTCGAGGAAGCGGCCTTTATTGCCCAGCGCATTATCGTCATGAGCCCGGGGCCTGGCCGTATCAAGAGCCAGACCCTGATTGATGCGCCCCTGCCCCGTCCCGCTGGCTATCGCACGTCTGAGGCCTTTCGGATCGCGGTCGAGACCACATCACGCGACCTGGCCTTGGCCATGGAGGTCAAGGCATGAACCGCGCCCTGGATGCCATTGCGCCGCTGGCCCTGATCGCAGCCCTGCTTGCGATCTGGGAGGTCGCTTGCCATCTGACGGGCGTTCCAGCCTATTTCCTACCCTCCCCCTCGGCGGTCGCGGCGGCCATGATCGAGAACGGGCCGCTCTTGCTGGGCTCGGCCTCCAATACCTTGGCGACCGCCCTGATTGCCCTGGCCTGCGCCAGCTTGCTGGCCTCAAGCCTTGCCCTGATCATTGCCACCAATCGCTTGCTGGAGCAGGCGGTCAGGCCACTGGCCGTTGCCTTGCAGGTCACGCCCGTTGTCGCCATTGCGCCCCAGGTTGTGATTTGGGCCGGCCTTGCCCATCCTGACCGGGCCATTATTGCGCTGGCAGTAATCGTTGCGTTTTTTCCGATCTTTTCTGGTGCCTTGACCGGGCTTAAGGCCTCTGATCCTGATCTTGAGCGGCTTTTTGATCTGTATGGTGCCAGTCGCTGGCAAAAGCTGACCCGGCTTCGCATCCCTTCGGCCATTCCCTTTATGCTCGAAGGCCATAAGGTTGCGGGCGGATTGGCTGTGATCGGGGCGGTCGTTGCCGAATTTGTCGCAGGCTCTGGCGGCTCGCAAGGCTTGGCCTGGCGCATCCTGGAATCCAGCAACCGGTTGCAAACCGCCAAGACCTTTGCCGCTGTGCTAGCCCTGGCGATCATGGGCGCCGGCCTTCATGCCGTGCTAGAGGCCGGCGAGCGAGCAATCCTGCGGCGGTTTCGCGGGCGCTAGGCGCGCTGGCCTAGCCGCGCTCTCGGGTGCGGTAAAAGCTGATCTTGGGGAATTTTTCGGTCACATAACCCATTTCCCAAGCCGACTTGGCCAAAAACACCGGCTGATCATCAATATCGACGGCCATGGCGGTGCGGTGCTTGCCCATAAAGTCTTCCAGATCGGCCTTGTCGCCGCCAATCCAGCGCGCCTCGGAATAGGGCGCGTTTTCGAACATGACCTCCAGGGCGTATTCGCCGCCGAGCCGGTCCTGCATGACTTCAAACTGCAACTGGCCGACCGCGCCGACAATGAAATCAGCGCCAAAGGTTGGGCGAAACAATTGGGTCACGCCCTCTTCGGCCAGGCCCTCCAGAGCCTTTTTCAGGTGCTTGGCCTTGAGCGGATCCTTGACCCGCACCCGTCGCAGAATTTCCGGCGCGAAATTGGGCAGGCCCGCAAACCGCACCTGGCCGGTTTCCGACAAGCTGTCACCAACCCGCAGGACACCATGATTAGGAATACCAATCACGTCCCCGGCAAAGGCTTCTTCGGCCAGTTCGCGATCCGAGGCAAAGAACATGATCGGGGCATTGACGCTAAGCTGGCGACCCGTATTCTGGACCTTCAGCTTCATGCCGCGCTGGAACCGGCCAGAGCTTAGGCGCAAGAACGCGATCCGGTCGCGGTGATTGGGGTCCATATTGGCCTGGACCTTGAAGACAAAGCCCGAAACCTCTGGATCACCCGGCACAATATGGGTTTGCGCCTCACCGCGCAGGGCCTTGAGCGGCTTGGGCGGCGGCGCATAGGTGCCAAGGCCCGCCAGTAATTGATCAATACCAAAATGGCGCAAGGCCGAGCCAAAAAAGACCGGTGTCATATGGCCTTCGAGAAAGGCCTGGGGGTCAAACGGCTTGGCCGCCTCCTGGACCAACATGGCCCCCTCCTCGACTTCTGCCTGTTCGTCGGGGTCAAGATACTGGCTGATCGCATTGGATTTTAGACCCACAGGATCAGGGTGTTCTTGCAGCTCGCCCGCCGGGCGCTTGGTAAAGGGCAAAAACTGCTGGGTGCGAAGGTCCATCATGCCGCGAAACCGGTTGCCTGACCCGGCAGGCCAGAACAGGGGCGCAGGATCCAGAGCCAGCTTTGAGGCGATCTCGTCCAGAAGCTCGATCGGGTCCTGGGCCTCGCGGTCCATCTTATTGATGAAGGTGACAATGGGAATATCGCGCAGGCGGCAGACCTCAAACAGTTTCAAGGTCTGGGGCTCTATCCCCTTGGCCGCATCCAGAACCATGACCGCGGCATCGGCTGCCGTCAGCGTGCGATAAGTGTCTTCGGAAAAGTCCTCGTGGCCTGGCGTGTCCAACAGATTGAACATCAAGCCCGCATGGTCAAAGGTCATGACGCTGGCCGAAACCGAAATGCCGCGCTCGCGCTCGATCTTCATCCAGTCAGACCGGGTGCGCCTTTGCTCGCCTCGCGCTCGTACCGCGCCCGCAGCCCGGATCGCGCCGCCGGCCAGCAGCAGGTTCTCGGTCAAGGTGGTCTTGCCAGCATCCGGATGCGATATGATGGCAAAGGTGCGCCGACGCGCGGCCTCAGCGGCAGGAGAAGATGTGCTCATAATAAGGGCGATAGCCGACCCTTAGGCCCGTGTCACCACCCGGCGCATCGGGACTTGCTGCCAAACGTAATAATCGACGATCGCTGTGGTCAGGACACCGCGCTCTTGACGGGCATAAAGACTGGCCAAGACCTCGAATCCGACATTGGCATAGCGCATGCGCACAAGACTGGGATCACAACCCGAATGCGGGGCTCGAAACCAGGCGGCGTTTAACTCAGGGTGTTTTCTGACCAGCAGATCAATCACCTTGAGGGCTGTTTCCGGC
>JBIIZD010000054.1:0-19312 GCA_044346445.1 Caulobacteraceae bacterium | reverse complement strand
CCGACATGCTCGAAATAGTTCGAGCGGCGGAAGCTCCATTTTTCGCGGATCGCCTCGCCGTCTTCTTGTTCGGGATGGTTTTTGTTCAAGATGACATCGGGCTTGTCAAGCTCGGCCTCGGTCAGGGCATAGCCTGCTGGCGCAAACCAGTTGGGCCGCTCCCAGCCATAGATAGAGCCAAACACCGCCCCTAGCGCCTTCATCCGGTCATAACAGGGCGTGCGACGCAGGCCGCGCGCGGCGGTGCGTTCTTCGTCCGGATAGTGGGGCGTAAAGACCTTGGCATAGGCCTCTTCGTTCTTTTGCGTCAGATAGCCGTGGCCCGCATAGGGACCAAAGCGGCGCGGATCGACGCCCATCATGTCTATGGTTGGCTCGCCATCGACGATCCAGTGCGCCAACTGCCAGCCTGCGCCGCCCGCAGCGGTGACGCCAAAGCTGTGGCCTTCATTGAGCCAGAAATTCTTGAGGCCCCAGGCCGGGCCGACAATCGGGCTGCCATCGGGCGTATAGGCAATCGCGCCATTATAGACCCGCTTGACCCCAACCTCGCCAAAGGCCGGGACACGGCCAATAGCGGTCTCAATATGCGGGGCCAGACGGTCTAGGTCTTCCTGGAACAGCTCATATTCCGACTGCGGATCGGGGCCATCGACATAGCACACCGGCGCGCCGACCTCATAGGGGCCAAGCAGAAGCCCGCCGGCCTCTTCGCGCATATACCAAGAACTGTCGCTTTCGCGCAGAACGCCCATTTCCGGCAGGCCAGCGGCCTTGCGGGCCTGGATGGCGGGGTGGGCCTCGGTGACAATATATTGGTGCTCAACCGGAATGACCGGCACATCCAACCCAACCATGGCCCCGGTGCGGCGGGCAAAATTGCCGGTCGCGGAGATGACATGCTCACAGGTGATATCGCCCTGATCGGTCTTGATCAGCCACAGACCGTCCAGCTGTTGCTCAATCGCCGTCACCGTCGTCTGACGATAAATCGTCGCGCCGCGATCGCGCGCCCCGCGGGCCAGCGCCTGGGTCAGGTCAGCAGGCTGGATATAGCCATCGGCCGGATGCTGGATCGCGCCCAAAAGGTCGTCGGTCTCGCACAGGGGCCAGATCTCCTTGACCTGTTCAGGGTTAAGGAAATTGACCTCAACGCCAATCGTCTTGGCTACGCCGGCATAGTATTTATACTCATCCATCCGGTCCTTGGTGCGGGCCAGACGGATATTGCTGACCTGGCTAAAGCCAACCTTCAGCTCGGTTTCTTCCTCAAGCGTCGGATAGAAACCCACCGAATATTTGTGCATCTGGCCAACCGAATAGCTCAGATTGAACAGCGGCAGCAGGCCCGCCGCATGCCAGGTCGAGCCCGAGGTCAGCTCCTTGCGCTCGATCAGAACCACATCACTCCAGCCCAGCTTGGCCAGATGATAAAGGGTGCTGACGCCAACGACCCCGCCGCCAATGACGACCGCACGCGCGTGAGATTTCATGAAACAATCCTGCCGGAAAAACAACGCCATACCATAGGCGCAGGTCCGGACCATAGGGCGACCCGGCCAAGCACCAAGAGAATAGACTCGCCGCTTGACTGGAAGGATTACGACGGGGGGCCGGGCTGGAGGCGCGGACGGGCGAGCCTGGCAGCAGGTCTGGAGCCCTGCCCAAAGCAGAAATCAAGGAATGTCGCTTGAGGATTTAGTTTATCTTAATATGCCCAGCCACAGGATCATCTTTGTGTACCGCTAATAGATTAATGCCAAGTGGAAATATCTGATAACCAAATCGGTCTAGAAAACCACGAAGCTCGCTCTCATTTGACTTGATTTTTTCAATCATCAATATGGGCTTATACATTAAGATGGATTTTTCCGCACCCATCAATGCTTCCATCTCCATACCTTCTATATCTATTTTTACGAAATCCAATCTTTTGAGGCCGAGTTTATCAATTGAGGTCATTTGTGTGCGCACGCAATTGTCTTCGGAATAATCTATATGCTGACCAATCAACTCAGTTGTGTTTGTTTTTCTTATTTCTAAACTGCCAAAGCTGGAAGGGGAAAAATAGTCAGGCAGAGGTACCAATATCTCGCCCTCACTGGCTCCAATCGCTGCAAATATAGCTTTCGCATTAAAACAATTATTCAGCGCGATATTGCCCGCCAATGCGTAAAATATCCGCTCTTGCGCTTCAAAGGCTATGACCTCACCCCAGCCGTGCATGGCCTGTGCCCATTCAATCGTATGCACACCAATATTGGCTCCGCAGTCGATTGCAACGACCCCATCCCCAAAATTCTGCTTTCTGCTCATTAGCAATTGAACAGCAAAATCAACTTCTTGCGGATCAAATGCCGACATATTCAATATTTGATACCCAACGCCATATCCACCGCCTGGCGTCAGCCTGTAATCGTGCCTGTTAACGAGCATGGTTCCATGATTAGTACTTGCCAATACAAAAGCTATGGGTCGTAAATTTTTCATTTTAATCTACTCTTCAAATTGCAAAAAAAGCAGAGCGCGTTTCAGGGTTTGGGCCGTCACCTTGAGCGCAGATTCGACTCCCATCCAAGGTTGTCATGTATCGCGCAACCCTACAATGCCGCAAGCGCCAAGATCGATGATCTGGCGCTAAATGCGCTCTAGATAAATCCGCACTCAGTTTATAAGGCCAAGTCCATGATCACGACCTGACCATCCTGCCGACCCGCGTCTTTTGCCACTGGGTCCAATCGACAAGTTCGCTGGTCACGACGGTCAGATCGGCGGGGGTAAACTTGTCCATAAACAGGATCAGGTTCTGACAGTGCCACCGAGCACTGGGCGCGATTATGCCATCAAAGCCAAGGAAGTCGGCGGCGTCGGCGATGTCTTGGGTGCGGCTGTAGTCGAACGATCCATAGGCGTCGGTCGCAACGCCTAGATCAGCCAATACTGCAAGGTCAGCCAGCCTCAAGGTGCGGGTCGTCTGAACCGAAATCTGGTGCAGGACTGAGCGCATTTTTGAGGGAAAGACCGGCTGGCGGCTCAGGTGGAAATAGATTTCCTCCAGGGCGCCTTCGCGCTCAAGCGACGTGTAAAGCACATCAAATGTGCCAGGATCCCATCGCGCCTTGGATGCCGAGGCCTGTAAGGCATCACGCCCCTCACGGACGATCCGCCAGACCTCGCCCTGAAAGCTGACACCGGTATGGCCGTCCAGAGCATCAAGAAGGTCTAGGTCTCGGGCAATGCGCTCCGACACGGCCTAGACATAGGCTCCGGCATCGAGCCGCTCAATCACGGCCAAGACCTCTTCGGTCTGTTCACGATTGATCAGATCAATGGCCCGTTCCCCCTTCAAAAGCGGATGCCTTGAATGAAGCCAAAGCCGGGTTTCATCGGCCGTATAAAAATCGCTGAGCCGTTCGACCACATAGCGCAGGTCTGCGATCACGGTTTGTGTGTGCAGACTGGGAGACGCATTGCCGTGCGACCATCGTGAAACCGTGGCCGTCGAGACATTGACGATATTGGCGATGTCCTTGCCCTGCAGGCCGCCCCTGGTCCGAAGGTCATCAATGATCCTAGCGACAGCCGTAGTCATGGCCTTATCTCCTCGGTTACAGCAATCTGAGCCTCGCCTATTGCGTATTGATTTCATAACATGGGATGAATGCAATCGCAATGGAAACAACGGTTGGGGCGACGCTCGAAACGGTCTCAAACCCACCACCTCCCTTTCCAATAAACCCGATAGCGTCGCACGCCAAAACCGCCTAGATCAGGGGCAGACTAAGAGGGTTACGGCCATGATCCTGGTGATCGATAATTATGACAGCTTCACCTATAACCTTGTTCATTATCTCAATGAGCTGGGGGCCCAGACGGTTGTGGCGCGCAATGATGCCCTGACGGTGCAAGACGCCTTGGGTCAGGGCGCTGAGGCCATATTGCTGTCGCCCGGTCCCTGCGCGCCGGATCAGGCGGGAATATGTCTGCCCTTGCTTCGCGGTGCACCGCAGGACATGGCGATCTTGGGCGTTTGTCTGGGGCATCAGGCGATTGGCCAGGCCTATGGCGGCGATGTGATCCGGGCCAAGAGCCTGATGCATGGCAAGACCAGTCCTATCCATCACACCGGCAAGGGCCTGTTTAAAGACATGCCCAATCCCTTTACCGCGACGCGTTATCACTCCCTGGCCATTGACCGCGCCACCCTGCCCGATGATCTGGAGGTGACGGCCTGGACCGAGGATGGCGAGATTATGGGGGTCCAGCACAAGACCCGCCCGATCCACGGCGTCCAGTTCCACCCTGAATCCATTGCCACCGAGGGCGGCCACCAGCTTCTGGCCAATTTCCTTGACCTGGCCGGGGTCAAGCGCAGCGTGCAGGCCTAAGGCATGTCGGACAGTTTCAAGCCGCTCTTGGCCAAGCTTGCCGATGGGCAAAGCCTTAGCCCCCTCGATGCCGAAGCGTTTTTTGCCGCCTGTCTGCGCGGCGAGCCGACCCCTGCCCAGATTGCCAGCGCGGTCACCGCGTTGCGTATGCGCGGCGAAACCGTCGAAGAGATTACCGCCTTTGCCAAGGCCATGCGCGCGGCGGCCTTGAGGCTGGACCATCCCTATGCGGTGATTGATACCTGCGGCACGGGCGGCGATGGCCAGCACACCTATAATATTTCAACGGCGGCGGCGTTTGTCGCCGCTGGCGGCGGCTTGAAGGTTGCCAAGCATGGCACCCGCGCCCTGTCGTCAAGCTCAGGCTCGTCCGATGTCCTGACCGCGCTGGGCGTCAATGTCGCCTGCAGTCTTGAGGCCTCGCGCAAGGCCTTGGACGAGGCCAATATCTGTTTTCTGTTTGCCCCGGCTCATCACAGCGCCATGCGCCATGTCTTGCCGGTGCGAGCAGAGCTTGGTTTTCGCACCGTGTTTAACCTTTTGGGGCCCCTGTCCAATCCGGCGGGCGCGCAAAGGCAGGTTTTGGGCGTGTATGAAGCCAAACTGGTTGAGCCCATGGCAAAAGTGCTGGGCGGGCTGGGCGTCGAGCGGGCCTGGACGGTGCATGGCTCTGGCCTTGATGAGCTGACCACAACAGGAACCACAGACGTGTGCGAATGGCGCGGCGGGCAAACCCGGCTATTTTCGATCACGCCCGAGGCTGTGGGCCTAAAACGCGTCTCGCTTGACGATCTGCGCGGCGGCGCACCCGATCATAATGCCCTGGCCCTGCGCGCCGTGCTGGAAGGCCAAAAGGGCGCTTATCGCGACATTGTTGCCCTCAATGCCGCAGCCGCGTTTTTGGTTTCAGACAAGGTTGAGACCCTGCGCGAAGGCCTGGAGCTTGGCTTTGCCGTCATTGATGATGGCCGGGCCCTGGCGGCGTTGGAGCGGCTGGTTTCCATTTCTCAAGGCCAAGGCTGAACTCAGTGTCTGACATTCTCTCGCGCATTGCCGATTATAAACGCTTGGAAGTGGCCGAGCGCAGGCCCCGTCTTAGCGACGAGGCAATGCAAGCCGCCATCGCCAAGGCCAGCCCACCGCGCGGCTTTCGCAAGGCCTTGATCGAGGCCAGTCAAGACGGCCGCCTGGCCCTGATTGCCGAGATCAAGAAGGCCAGCCCTTCCAAGGGCCTGATCCGCGCCGATTTTGACCCGCCCGCTCTCGCCCGCGCCTATCAGGACGGCGGGGCGGCGTGTTTGTCGGTCTTGACCGATGGCCCCAGTTTTCAGGGCGATGATGCCTATCTGGTCTCCGCCCGCGCCGCCGTCAGCCTGCCCTGCATCCGCAAGGACTTTCTGGTTGACCCCTGGCAGGTGGCCGAATCGCGCAGCCTAGGCGCCGATGCCATACTGGTCATACTGGCCATGATCGATGATTCCGTCGCCCGCCAGCTCATGGATGAGGCAGAGCGCCTTGGCATGGACGCCTTGGTCGAGGTCCATGATGGCGACGAAATGCACCGGGCGCTGGCCCTCGGCGCAGACCTGATCGGTATCAATAATCGCGACCTGAAAACCTTTATTGTCGATCTGGCGGTTACCGAAAGCCTTGCCAACTTATGCCCGCAAGATATTGTTTTAGTAACAGAAAGCGGAATTTTTACCGCTCAGGATGCAAGGCGCATGGCCAAGAGCGGCGCACGCGCCATGCTGGTCGGCGAAAGCCTGATGCGCCAGGACGATCTTGCTGCGGCCACCCGCGCCCTGCTGGCCTAGATCGCAAAACGACGAAATCTGTTCCCGGCCTGTTCACTTGAACTTGACTTTTGCAAAGAACGCTTAGAGAACATTGGCGAGTTGACCTTTTGTTCTGGCGTTCAAGTCAAGGATAGGCCCCGACCATGCTGACCCGTAAACAGCACGAACTCTTGATGTTCATTCATGAACGGATCAAGGAGACCGGCGTTTCGCCCTCGTTTGACGAGATGAAGGATGCGCTTGATCTGGCATCGAAATCTGGGATTCACCGCCTGATTACGGCACTGGAAGAACGCGGATTCTTGCGCCGCCTTGCCCATCGTGCCCGGGCGCTGGAAGTGGTCAAGCTGCCGCAACAAGCCACCAGCGCCGCACCGGCCAAGGGACGCCAGCCGTTTAATCCCCAAGTGATAGAGGGTGAAGGCCGCTCTGAGCCTCCCATTGCGGCCAATGATGTGCGCGAACTGCCCCTGCTTGGCCGCATTGCGGCGGGCACGCCGATCGAGGCGATTCAGCATGAGCGCGACCGGATCATGGTGCCCGAATCCATGCTCGGCGCGGGCGAGCACTATATGCTCGAGGTTAATGGCGATTCCATGATCAATGCCGGCATATTGGACGGCGATTATGTCGTGATCCGCAAGACCGACACGGCCCAGTCTGGCGAAATCGTCGTAGCCCTGGTTATGGGCGAGGAGGCCACGCTGAAACGTCTGCGGCGCAAGGGCGCATCGGTCGCGCTAGAGGCGGCCAATCCGGCCTATGAGACCCGGATATTTGGCCCCGATCAGGTCGAGGTGCAGGGCAAGTTGGTCGGTCTTATCAGGCGTTATCACTAGGCTGACCCTAGCCGCTCCAAGGTCTTTGTCCGCGCAAGGCCTGGGCCTGAACCCAGCGCCAGCCCTCGGCACGGCGCCAGATTTCTACCGAGCCGGTCTGGGCCATATCATCGCCGGTCAGGACCAGGGCTGGATGGCATAGGTCTGGCACAGAGGCCCGCGCCCGCACGACAACGATCTCAGCACCCGCACACAGGGCCTGCCACTGGTCCTGAGACGGGACGGTGCGCTTTTGCCAGACGCTCAGGCGCACGGGCGCGGTTGCGGGGGCGCGGCAAATCGATTTTTCACACATAAAGCCCTGGGCCGGGTCTTCTTGAACCTCAAGCCCCCGTCGCCGCGCCCAAAGGTCAGCGCCAAAGCGCTTGGCATCCAGTTGCGCGAGCAGGGCTTGGTCGGCCTGGCGCACCGCCGCATTGGCCCCGTCGGCGGCGATCCAGACATCGGGCGCGGGCGCTCGCGGCCAAAGACTAACCGCAAGCGCCGCTGGCAGGCCCAGCCAGCGCCAAGGGCCGCGCCAAAGACAGATGAATAATAGCCCGACAAAAGCTACCGGCAGAGCGATGCCAGGCGCACTGGCAATCGTGACCATGGCAAAGGGCTGAACCGCAAACCAGGCCGCCAGAGCGCCAAGTGCCTGCAAGCCCCAATGTGCGACGATTAGAAATATGTCTCCAAGCCCAAACGGCGCCAGGATCGCGCCCAGGGTCAAGAACGGCATGATGATAAACACGGTCAGGGGCTCGCTGAGCAGGTTGGCGGCAAGGCCATAGGTGGCGACCCGGTTAAAGTGCTGAATGGCAAAGGGCCCGGTCGCCAGCCCAGCGGTCAGACTTGCCGCGCTGCTAATGACCAGCCCAGACCAGGCCCCTTGCAAGAGCCTTAAGGGCCAGGGCGTATTGATCTCTCGCGCTTGCCTTGGCCAGGCATCGCTCAGGGCGATAAGCGCCGCCGTGGCGGCAAAGCTCATCTGAAAACCTGGCTCCATCACCGCTTCAGGCTGAAGGAGCAGGACAATCAAGGCCGCAAGGGCCAGGCCATGCATGGTCACAGCGCGCCGATCGACCAGGATTGCGCCAAATGCCATGGCCGCTGTAATCGCCGCGCGGATCGCCGGGGAAGGTGCGCCCGAAAGGATCAGGTAAAAACCGACTGCCATCAACCCGCCAAGGGCTGCCAGCTTCTTGCCCGGCACCCGCAAGGCCAGCCAAGGCACGGCGGCGATCAAGAGCCTAAGCCCAAAAAAGCTAAAGCCCCCGACAATCGCCATATGCAGGCCTGAAATCGACAGGATGTGGGCAAGGCCCGCCGCCCGCATGCTATCGACCTGATCCGGCTCCAGCCAAGCCTCCTGGCCTGTGACCATGGCTGCAGCAATCGCGCCGGTTTGCGGACCCATTATGGCCAGCAAGCGCTGTGACAACGCCCAGCGCATGGCATTGACCTTGAGGGTCATTGCAAGCTGCCACGGCGGCGGATCAATACTGGTCCCTTGCAGCGGTCCAAGCGCAAAGCCAGACCCGCCAATGCCGCGAAAATAGGCATCTCTGGCAAAGTCATAGGCCCCGGGACTGGCCGGCGGCGGGGGGGCATTGAGGATGGCGCTGACGCCAATGGCATTGCCCGGCACGGCCTGCGCTATGTCATCAATCGTAATCCGCACCCGGCGCGGCAGGTCTTCAACCGCCATATTGCCAACCTGGACCGGGGCGACAAGGATACGCCCACCCGAATTGCCCGGGCTGAGCACGTCCACCACATAGCCCGCGACCCAGACCGGCTGGCTGGTAGCCTTAGGCAGACTGGAGGGCGAAAAACGGTCGGTTCGAAGCTTGGCCACCAGTCCCCCAGCCAAGAGGGCACTGACCAAAACCAAAGCCATTAGGCCGCCCACTGACCCGCCCCGGCGGTTCCACCACAGTGAAACTCCTGCAACCAAGCCAAACGCGAGGGCCATGGGCCAAACCGGTGGCTCAAACCGCAAGGCCAGATAGCCCGCCGCGCCCAAACCAAATGCCACCGGAAGCCAAAGGACCAGTCGATCCGATTGCGCGACAATGGCACATTGCATTGCAGCAAACCCTTGCGCGAGCGTCTTGGTCGGACTACCACCCAGCCTGATTGCGGCGCGATCTTGCGCCTCATCCGCCAGAATCTGGATATCAATGTCCGACCGTCCTGCCGTCGTCACCCGCTTTGCTCCCTCGCCCACCGGCTATCTGCATATAGGCGGTGCAAGAACGGCATTATTCAACTGGCTTTTTGCACGCCATACAGGCGGCAAGTTTTTGGTGCGGGTTGAAGACACGGACCGTGAGCGCTCAACCGAGCCTGCGGTGGCTGCAATTTTCCAAGGTCTAGACTGGCTTGGCCTGAAATCTGATGCCGAGCCTGTGTTTCAGTTTGCGCGGGCTGAGCGTCACCGAGAGGCGGTTATGGACCTGGTCGCCAAGGGCCGCGCCTATCGCTGCTACATGACGCCAGCCGAAGCCGATGCCGAGCGTGAGCAGGCGCGGGCGCAGGGCCGGGCTCTGCGCTCACCCTGGCGCGACCGCACACTGGGACCAGACATGGACGCCCTGCCCTATGTTATCCGGTTCAAGGGCCCGGTTGATGGCGACACCTTGGTTGACGATCTGGTCCAGGGCGCAGTGCGGTTTGCTAATCGCGATCTGGACGATCTGGTCTTGCTGCGCAGTGATGGTGCCCCAACCTATAATCTGGCCGTGGTGGTCGATGATCAAGATATGGGCATCACCCATGTGATCCGGGGCGATGATCATTTGAATAATGCCGCCCGCCAGTCCTTGATCTATGAGGCGCTGGATTTTGCCAAGCCCGCCTTTGCCCATATCCCCCTGATCCATGGCCCGGATGGGGCCAAGCTGTCCAAGCGCCACGGGGCCCAGGCGGTCGGCGATTTCGAGGCCATGGGCTATCTGCCCGAGGCCCTGCGCAATTATCTGGCCCGGCTCGGCTGGAGCCATGGCGATGACGAGATTTTTTCAGACGCTGAGGCCATAGCCTGGTTTGACATTGCCGATGTCGGCAAGGGGGCGGCGCGTCTGGACTGGGACAAGCTGGCCCATGTCAATGCCCACTATCTAAAAGCCGCTGATAGCGACCGGGTGTTTGATCTGGTCTCGGCGACCCTGAACGCCAAGGGCCAGGTGCTCGAGGCCGAACCCGCCGCACGGCTCAAGCTAGCCATGCCGCTCTTGCAGGACCGTGGCAAGACGGTGGTCGAACTGGCCGATCAGGTTCAATTTGTCATCGCACAGCGTCCCTTGGCCCTCGATGCCAAGGCCAGCGCCTTGCTGACCCCCGAAACCGTCACGCGGTTGTTGCGGCTCAAGCTTAGGCTTGAGGATACAAAATCCTGGAATGCGCCTGATCTTGAGGCCCTGTTAAAGGATTTTGCGCAAGATGAAGGCGTTGGGTTCGGAAAATTTGGCCCAGCTCTACGTGCCATCTTGACCGCAGGCCATCCCTCCCCCGATCTGGGGCGCGTGCTCGCAGCCCTTGGGCCTATGGAAACCATCCTGCGAATGGACGATAGTCTTTCGCAATTTGATTAAGACAGTATAACGCCATCCAAGACCGGGTTTGGCCCGAAATAACGCCCTATTATAACGAAGGAACCGTGGCATGAACGACAAGACCGCGTCCAAAGCGCCAGCCAAGCTGACCATTGGCGAAAAGACCTATGACCTGCCGATTATGTCGGGGAGCACGGGTCCTGATGTCATGGATGTGCGCAAGTTTTATGCCGATTCCGACCTGTTCACCTTCGATCCGGGCTTTACCTCGACGGCCAGTTGCGAGAGCAAGATCACCTATATTGACGGTGACGCTGGCATCTTGCTGCACCGGGGCTATCCGATTGATCAGCTGGCGGAAAAATCCAGCTTTCTGGAAGTCTGCTATCTGCTGCTGAACGGCGAATTGCCGACCGCGTCGGAATTTACCAGTTTCCAGCACAACATCACCTATCACACCATGCTGCACGCGCAGTTTGACCGCTTTTTTGAAGGCTTCCGGCGCGACGCCCACCCGATGGCGATCATGACCGGCACGGTTGGGGCCCTATCGGCCTTCTATCATGACAGCATCAATGTCGATGATCCCGAGCAGCGCAAGATTTCCGCCCATCGCCTGATTGCCAAGATGCCAACCATCGCCGCGCGCGCGTTCAAGTACTCGGTGGGCCAGCCGTTTGTTAGCCCGCGCAATGATCTGGGCTATGCCGAAAACTTCCTGCGCATGTGTTTTGCGGTTCCAGCCGAAGACTATGTGGTCAATCCTGTCCTGGCCCGCGCCATGGACCGGATCTTTATCCTGCACGCTGATCACGAACAGAACGCATCGACCTCGACCGTGCGTCTGGCCGGTTCTTCAGGGGCCAATCCGTTTGCCTGTATCGCCGCTGGCATTGCCTGCCTGTGGGGGCCTAGCCATGGCGGGGCCAATGAAGAGGCCCTGATGATGCTCAAGGAAATCGGCACCGTCGATCGCATTCCTGAATATGTTCAGGGCGTCAAGGATCGCAAATATCGCCTGATGGGCTTTGGCCACCGGGTCTATAAGAATTACGACCCCCGCGCCAAGGTCATGCAACAGACCTGCCATGAGGTCCTGGCCGAGATCGGCGACAATGACGATCCCTTATTGAAGGTGGCAATGGAATTGGAAAAGATCGCCCTGAGCGATCCCTATTTCGTCGAGCGCAAGCTTTATCCAAATATCGATTTCTATTCGGGCATTACCCTCAAGGCCATGGGCTTCCCCACCACCATGTTCACCGTCCTGTTCGCCCTGGCGCGCACGGTCGGCTGGATCTCGCAGTGGAAGGAAATGTTCGAAGACCCAGCCCGCAAGATCGGCCGTCCTCGCCAGCTCTATACCGGCGCATTGCAGCGCGATTTTGTCAATATAGACAAGCGATAAGCTAAATATTTTAATGTAAATAATGAAAAAGGCGGGACCTAGCGATGCCGCCTTTTTTCTATGTAATCCATCACCACATCCGCTGCGCGCTCGGCAGGATCAGGGCCCCCTCTGCCCATGCGATCAAGGGCGGCGAATTGATCGGCGATTTGGCTCTTGCGGACAGGCTTGTCATTAAGCAGGGCAAGTACGGCCTCGGCCAGCAATGGCCCAGTACAGCGGTCTTGCAAAAATTCTGGCGCAACCAGCCGTCCCGCAGCGATATTGAACAGGGTGACATAGGGCGTGCGCATCAGGTGGCGCAAAATGGCATAGGTGATGGCCCCGATCCGATAACCGACCACCATGGGGCAACCCGCCAGGGCCAGCTCGGTCGTAACCGTACCGCTACAGGCCAGAGCCACGGTCGCGGCGCACATGGCATCGCGCTTTAAGGCCTCATCCAAAATCACATGGGCGCGGAAGGGCCAGCCTGCGACCTTGGCCGCCACCGTGTCGGCAACGGTCGAGGCGGCTGGAACCACAATGTGAAGATTGGGCATTATACCTTTGATTTGACGCAAGGCTTGCTCAAACTGCGGAAGCACTTGTTCAATCTCAGCTGGGCGACTGCCGGGCAGGACCAGCAAGATCGGATCATCGGGACCTGCGCCAATATGGGCACGCAAGCGGTCTGGACGAGAATCCTCAAATCGGGTCGCCAGCGCCGTATTGCCAACAAAGGTGACGCCCAGGCCCTCTTTCTCGAAAAACGGCGCATCAAAGGCGTGGATGGTTAAAAGATGATCGACCCGCGCGGCCAGGGTCTTGGCGCGGCCAGGACGCGAGGCCCAGACCTGGGGACCGACATATTTGATCAGCGGCATATCGGGCGTCTGTTTGCGCAGGCGCGCCGCCACCCTCAGGGTAAAGCCCCAGGAATCGATCAGGACGGCAATATCGGGCTTTTCGTGGGCCGCTAGTGCTGCGGTCTCGTCCACCCGGCGCAGGACGCGCCCATAGGCCTTGACGCCCTCAAACAGGCCCAAAATGGAAAGCTCGGCAATATCAAACGGGCTTACCACCCCCTGCTCGGCCATCTTGGCCCCACCGACCCCGACAAAGCGCACGCCCTCGCCCAGACGCGCCCTCAAGACTCGGGCCAGACCCGCCCCCAGCGTATCGCCCGAGGCCTCAGCCGCAACCAGCATGACGCAAACAGCCTTATCCGTCATGATCTTAAGCCTCGCTGGCACCGTCTTGTGGCGTGGCTGGGATGCCGAGAATAAACAGGCCAAGATCATCGGCGGTCTTGATCACAGCCTCGCGGTCCATAACCAGCAAGGCTCCGGCCTCACCGACAATACCGCGCAAACCCACCTTGGCCGCACCGATCACGGTGGCCACGCCAATCGTGGGCATATCGACCTTGCGCTCCTGGATCGGCTTGGGGGCCTTGGCCAGAACCCCGACGGCTTTAGCGCCCGAGGTACCGCGCAAGGCTTGTGGCAGCTGCGCACAGCGCGCCAGCAGGGCGTCTGTGCCCTCTTGGCCCTCGACCGCCAGCACAAGGCCGCGCACCACGACCGCGCCCTGACCAATATCCAGCCGGCCAATCGCCCGCGCCACCTCGATGGCCCGCTCGATATCGCCCTTGTCGCTGGCCAAGGGGGAAACCGCGCCAAGCACGCCAATTGGCAAGGTCAGGTCATCGACCACCTCGTGTGCGCCCTCAATCCTAAAGCCTTCCTTCTCAAACTCACCGAGCAAGAAGCGCAAAAGCCCGTCATCGCCCTTGCGCGCCGCCGCGATCACGCCGGGCAAGGCGGCCAGGCCGCGAAGGTCTGGCTTGAGGGCGGAGAAGTCTGGCCTCGCCACCAGGCCTGCAAAACACACGTTCTGACAGCCGGCTTTCTTTAAGGCCGCAAAACACTTGCCAAGCTCCGCCATGCCAATATCGGCGCCGGGATAGTCCTCAAGCCCGGCATCGGCAAAGCCCTTGAGCCGAATAACAAAAAATGGTCGCCCGGCCTGAATGCAACGCTCCGCCAAGGTCCTCGGCAGGTCTCCGCCGCCAGCAATCAGGCCAAGTTTAAGCATGGGCGCCCTCAGTCATGCGGCAAACAGATCGGCCGATTGGCGTCGGAGCGGATGAAATTGACGATCTCCATCACCTCACTGGATGCGTGATAGACCTCTGACACATCGTCCAATCGCTCTTGGAATGTGCCCTCATCGGCAAACATCAGGCGATAGGCAGCGCGCAGATTATTGATCGCTTCGCGGCTAAAGCCCCGGCGCTTAAGGCCAACAAGGTTCAGGCCTTCGAGATGGGCATGGTTGCCCCAGACCGAGCCATAGGGAATAATGTCCTTGGTCACCACACCGCCGCCGCCGACAAAGGCATAGCGGCCAATCCGGGTAAACTGGTGCACGGCGCTGAGGCCGCCCATAAACACAAAATCGCCGACCTGAACATGGCCGCCAAGCGTGGCGCTATTGGCAAAGGTGACATTATTGCCAACCATGCAGTCATGGGCGACATGAGCCCCGACCATATAAAGGCTGTCTGAGCCCACTCGGGTTACGCCGCCGCCGCCAACCGTGCCGGTATGCATGGTGACGTTTTCACGGATCACATTACGCTCACCGACCACCAGCTCCGTAGGCTCGCCCTTATGCGCCAGATGCTGCGGCGGGCCGCCCAAAAAGGCCATGGGATGGATAAGGGTCTGGGCCCCGATCTGGGTATGGCCATCAATCACGACATGCGAGACCAGCCGCACCCCATCGCCCAAGGTGACATTCGGGCCGATCGTGCAAAACGGGCCAATCGAGACATCGGTGCCAAGCTGTGCCTTGGGATCAATAATCGCCGTCGGGTGAATCTGGGTCATACAGGCGTCTCGACAACCATGGCCGCGAAATCGGCCTCGGCGGCGGTCTTGTCGCCGACCATGGCCTTGCCGCGAAACTTGAACACATCGGCCCGCGCACGCACGACCTCGACCTCCATCCGGATCACATCGCCGGGACGGACCGGATAGCGGAAACGGCAATTATCCAGCGACATGAAAAAGATCGTCTTGCCCTTGACGTCAGCATCCAAGGACTTGGACATCAAGACCGCCCCGGTCTGGGCCAGGGCCTCAACGATCAGCACGCCGGGCATGACCGGATTGTCCGGGAAATGACCCTGGAAATAGGGTTCATTCATGGTCACGCACTTTATGCCGACAATGGATTGATGCGCGCGATAGTCCTCTGCCCGGTCAACCAGCAAAAACGGATAGCGATGCGGGATTCTTTGCAAAATCTCGGCAATATCGATGGAAACAGGGGCTTGAGCCTCCAGGTCCTGAGGTTTCATTCCTTTGCTCCTTCGCCCCGGGGTTTGCCGGTGCGCTTAGCCAATTGTGCAATTGAGGCGGTTTCCCGAAGCCAGCGGCGAATGGGCCTAGCCGGGAATCCGCCCCAGGTTTCGCCTTCGGGTATGTCTTTCATAACCCCGGCAGAGGCCGCAAGCTGTGCGCCCTTGCCGATATTGATATGGTCCGCCACGCCGACCTGACCGCCAAAGGCTACGCCATCGCCAACCGTCACACTGCCCGAAATGCCGGTCTGGGCGGCAATCATACAGTTGCGACCGATCGAGACATTGTGCGCGATCTGGACCAGATTATCGATCTTTGTATTCTCGCCGATCACCGTATCGTCAAATGCGCCGCGATCAATACAGCTTCCCGCCCCGACTGTGACCCCATCTTGAATAATCACCCGGCCCAGCTGCGGTACATCAATGGCCCCCGTCGCCGCGCCCGCAACGCCAAAGCCGGCCTCGCCTATGCGCGCGCCCGCCAAGATTCGCACCCGATCACCAATCAGGGCAAACCCGATCGTGACATTGGCACTGATGAAACAGTCTCGGCCTATGGCCACGCCTGGACCAATCGAGGTGTTCGCGCCGATCACCGTACCCGATCCGATCTGTGCACCGGCCCCGATCACCACACCCGGTGACAGGATTACCCCATCCTCAATCTCGGCATCGGGATGAATGGGGCTGGCATGCGCGTGTTGGCGAGGTTGAACCAGATGATTGGCGGCCATGGCAAAGGCGGCCTGCGGTCTTGGCGTCACCAGGGCAATACAGCCTTCTGGCACATGGCCCGCAAACTGCTCTGCTACAAAACAGGCATAGGCCTTGGTCTGGCCCAGGGCCTTGGTATAGCGCCGGTCTGCAAGAAAGGTAATGGCATCATGACCCGCTGAAGCCAGTGGTGCCACCCGATAAACCAAGCCTGCGCCCACATGATCGTTCGCTAAGCGCGCCCCGGTCAGAGCGGCCAGCTGCGCCAGACTTGCCGGCGCAGAAGCGATAAAGAAACGTAGGTCCGGCATCCGGGCTCCTCAAAAACGTAAACGGTGGACGGGCCCTGTCCGCCCGCCCACCGCGTTAGGCATAGTCAATGCGCTGTTTAGGCTTATTGGCCCGGAACAGCTTGCTGGTCCAGACGCTCGCGGTCAAAGGCGAACTGGGTGAGCTTGGCGTTCAAGCGCTCGATAACCGTATCGGTAACGTCCATCGACGCATTTGCACCGAAAAGAGCATTGCGATTTAACAAAATTGCGCAGGAACGCTGGTCATAGACAGCCTTCAGCATGGGGTCAATTTCCGCGCTGATGCGGCCAATGGCCTTTTGCTCAGTGACTTCGAGCTCCTTAGAGCGGATTTGCGCCTTGCGCTGCAAGGCCTGACCGCGCTGGTTCAATTGCAGGGCCTTTTGCTCGAACTGTTCTTGCGGCAGGGTCGCGCGCTGGCCTTCCAGAGCCTTGCCCTCGGTCTCAATCGCAGTCTTTTCGGCATTCAGCTCGGCATTAACCTGGGTGCCGATGGTTTGAAGCCGCTGGATAACGAACTTGCCGACAGTGGAGCTGGTGACCGCGCGCTCGTTGGAATAGATGCAAATGCCCGGCAGGGCCGGACCTGGCGTCGGTGCGGGCGCTGGCGCCGCTGCCGGGGTAGCCGGCGCGGCTGGCTTTTGAGCCTTAACCGCCTGGGCAAGGCTGGTCTGGGCTAAGAACAGCGTAGTCAGAGCGCCAAGGCTGGCGCAAATAATCTTAGACTTGTTCATGGGTTTAGAACCTTGTGGAGGTGGAGAAACGGAAGGTTTCGGGACGGTCATAGGTCTCTTTGGACAGGACCTTGCTAAAGTCAAAGCGGATTGGCCCCATCGGTGATTTCCAGAAAATACTTAATCCAGCCGAGGCGCGCAAGGATAGATCATCCTTGATCGTATCGCAAACCACGGGTGTGCCCGTGCTACAACTGCGTTTTGACTTGTCATCGAGCAGACCCAGTGTGCCGAAGTCCGAGAACATAGCGGCCTTAATGCCATACTGTTCCGGCAAGCCAGTCGGCAGCGTCATTTCCAGTGAGCCGATGGCATAGAGCTTACCGCCAAGCGCATCGTTATAGGTCAGGTTACGCGGGCCAAGGCCTGCGGTCTGGAAGCCACGGAAGCTGTTGCCGCCCTTATAGAAGCGGTCATTGATCCGGATCTCATCCTTACCAAACCCGCCTATAAAACCACCGGAAGCCGTCGCGCTAAATATGAAGTATTGATTGAAGCCATAATACCAGGACGCGTCACCCTCAGTCTTCAAATACTTCACATCTCCGCCAAGACCGGCAAAGTCCTGCTGGAGATCAATAGCAAAACCGCGCGTCGGCTGGATCGGGTCATTGCGGCGATCCCAGCGATAGGAGTAACCGGCCAGAGACGTTACCCGCGCACCGGCTTGATTACAGAGCAGAATAGACACTGTTACGCCGCACAACTGCTTTTGCACCACGACATTATCGCTGCGCAGATTATAGCGCGTCGACATGGAGGCGTTCTGGGTCAGGGGGAAGCCCAGTCTCAGGCCCATTCCCGTCGATTCCGTGTCATACCCGGCCTGACGGGAGAAATTATACTTGAAGGAATAGAGGTCTATGCCGCCGCGCAGGTCGCGGCCCAAGAAGCGCGGTTCGGTGAAGGAGAAATCGATCTGCTGGCGCAAAGATCCCACCGAGACCTGGGCCCTCAGGCTCTGGCCACGCCCCCGGAAATTGCGCTGGGTAATGCCTAGGTCCAGCACGACCTTGTCCAGCGAAGAATAGCCCGCGCTGAACGACAGCTCGCCCGTCGGCTGTTCTGTGACCTTGACCCGCAAGATGGTGCGGTCCGGCGCTGTGCCCGGCACTTCTTCAATATCGACGTCTTTAAAGAAACCGAGCGCCCTGATCTGGTTTTTCGAGCGATCCACCAGAACCCGGTTAAAGGCGTCGCCCTCGACCAGACGCAGTTCGCGCCGAATTACCGGGTCAAGGGTGGCGACATTGCCGACAATATCGATGCGTTCGACATAGACGCGCGGGCCTTCCTTGACCTCGAACACGACATCGACGGTCTTGTTCGCCTTATTGGGCACATAGCGCGGGCGAATATCCACAAACGCAAAGCCCGCAGCGCCTGCCGCAAAGGTCAGGGCCTCAGTCGCGGACTCGATCTTTTCGTCCTGATAGATCTGGCCTTCACGGATCGGCAACAGCATCTTAAGCACGTCGCCATTGAGCTTTTTCAGATCAGTTTCGACGCTCAGCTTGCCGAACTTGTATTTTGGCCCCTCATCGAGGGTAAAGGTCAGGGCAAAGCCGTTCTTGTCGGGCGCCAACTCCGCCAGGGCCGAAATAATCCGGAAGTCATAAAAGCCACGATTGCGATAATGCTTGCGCAATTGTTCGCGGTCATATTCCAGACGGTCAGGATCAAAATTATCGTTGGAGGTCAGAAACTTGTACCATTCCGACTCCTTGGTCACGACCACGTCCTTAAGGTCGTTGTCGGAAAACTCCTTATTGCCAAGGAAATTGATCCGCATGATCCCGCTTTTGGGACCTTCATTGATCTCAAACACCAGATCGATGCGCTTTTGCGGCAGTTCAACCACCTTGGGCGTGACCGTAGCCGAGATACGGCCAGAGCGGCGGTAAAGCTCGATAATGCGCTGGACGTCCTGCTGCACCTTGGAGCGGGTAAAAATCCCGCGCGGCCGGATGGTCACCTCGTCGCGAAGCTTGTCTTCCTTGAGGTTGTCATTGCCCTCAAAAACCACCTGATTGATGATTGGGTTCTCGACCACGGTCACGATCAGGTCCGAGCCCTCAATGTCCATCTTAACATCGGCAAAAAGATCGGTGCGGAACAAGGTCTTCAAGGCAAGGTCGATCTGGGCCGGACCCACAAGATCGCCAGCCTGAATGGGCAGATAGGACAGGACCGTGCCCTGTTCGATCCGCTCATTGCCCTTGATC
>JBIIZD010000053.1:0-19615 GCA_044346445.1 Caulobacteraceae bacterium | reverse complement strand
AGCGCTCGTCGCCAAGAGCAGGGCCTGCAAGCGCGGCCTGAAGCGCGCAGCCGAAAGGCTTAAGCGGTCTGGGGAAAAACCACCCGGAGCCAGACGGTCTTGATCAGCCGCCAATCTTTTTTGGCCCAGCGCCGAAACCATAGTTATGATTACACTAACGCGCCCTGCTTTCCTGAGCGTCTTTGAATAGCATAATTTCTAAAAACACAATATGGAAGTTTTTTAAGTTGGTTAATATTGGCCTGTTTTTGCTTATCTTGACTTAAGTTTACCCAAAATTTTTTGAGATACGGATTTTAAGTGCTTGGGATTATCTGGCCAGCTTGATAGTAAAAACTATCCTTATCGGCGCCCTGAGCCAAATCGGGGTTGCTGAGGTTGAAGCGCACGAATCGTTCGAGGCCCTGGAAGCGCAAACCTGTCAGGGTGTGGGATTGACAAATCGGGACCCCTTAACTAGTTTCTGTTGTAACGGTTTTGATCAAGGATTTGGCTGTGGGCGATCTATTCGACAATCCCCTGGGTCTGGATGGGTTTGAGTTCATCGAGTTTTGCGCGCCGGAAAAAGGCGTGTTGGAGCCGGTGTTTGAAAGCCTTGGTTTTGTTTGTATTGCGCAGCATCGCTCCAAGGCCGTGACCCTTTGGCGTCAGGGCGAGATCAATCTGATCGTCAATTATGAGCCGGGTAGTCCGGCGGCCTATTTTGCCGCAGAGCATGGGCCTTCGGCTTGCGGCATGGGCTTTCGGGTCAAGAATGCAAAGCTTGCCTATGAGGCGGCGATTGCGCGGGGGGCGGAGCCGGTGAAAACGCGCACCGGACCGATGGAGGTGCGGCTGCCAGCCATTCGCGGCATTGGCGGGGCGATCATCTATCTGATCGACCGCTATGGTGAGGCCTTGTCGATTTATGACATTGATTTTGTCTATCTGGACGGGGTGGCAGCGCATCCGGTTGGGCACGGGTTTCAGCGGATCGATCACCTGACCCATAATGTTTATGGCGGCCGGATGGATCACTGGGCGCGGTTCTATGAGCGGGTCTTTAACTTCCGCGAAATGCGCTATTTTGACATTAAAGGCGAGTATACTGGCCTGACCAGCCGCGCCATGACCGCGCCGGATGGCAAGATTCGCATCCCGCTGAATGAGGAGGGCCGGTCTGGCGGCGGCCAGATCGAAGAGTTTTTGCGCCAGTATAATGGCGAGGGTATTCAGCATATTGCGTTTATCTGTGATGATCTGATCGGCTGTCTGGACCGGGTCCGGGCGGCTGGCGTGCCCTTGATGGCCGCCCCGCCTGCGACCTATTACGCCATGCTGGAGGCACGTTTGCCGGGGCATGGTGAACCGGTGGCGGCGCTTCAGGCGCGCGGCATATTGCTGGATGGCTCGACCGAGGGCGACGCTCCGAGGCTTTTGCTGCAAATCTTTTCCCAGACCATGATTGGGCCGGTGTTTTTTGAGTTTATTCAGCGCAAGGGCGATGAGGGCTTTGGCGAGGGCAATTTCACGGCCCTGTTTGAATCCATGGAACGCGACCAGATGGAGCGCGGGGCCTTGGCGGTGGAACCTGCACCATGACCTCGCCCATAGCGCTTGAGCGTATTCATCATGTTGCCTATCGCTGCCGGGATGCGGCCCAGACGGTGGAATGGTATGCGCGGGTGTTGGGCATGACCTATACGACCGCGTTTTCCGAGGATCATGTGCCCTCGACCGGCGAATATGACCCCTATATGCATGTGTTTCTCGATTGCGGCGGCGGCAATGTCCTGGCCTTTTTTGAATTGCCAAACCAGCCAGACATGGGCCGCGATGCCAATACACCGACCTGGGTCCAGCATCTGGCGTTTGAAGTGGCCGATATGGCGGCGCTGATCGCGGCCAAGGCGCATATTGAAGCCCAGGGCATAGACGTGCTGGGCCCGACCTATCACGGGATTTTCCGCTCGATCTATTTCTTTGACCCCAATGGCCACCGGCTGGAACTAGCCTGCAATATCGGCACGGCTGAGCAGTATGGCGAACTGAAACGACTGGCGCCGATCATGCTCGATGACTGGCGTCAGACCAAGACCGCGCCTAGGCACGCAGACTGGCTGCACCAGGACCCGGACGCCAAGGCTTAAGGATCGCTCAAAAGCCCAAATAGAGGGGCTGCGCCACCAGAGCGCTCTCTGCCGCGCAATCGGCGGTGAGCGGTTTTGGCGACATGCGCAGGCCTTGCAGCTCGGCGCGGGCCTGTTCCATATCCGCGCGAAAGTCTTGATTGCCGTGCAGGGTGGCGATTAGGGCCGCGCCATTGGTGCGACCAGCCTCAACCGCGCTAGCCGAATGCACACCGCATACGGCGCGGCTTTCGCCATAGGCCCTGGCGCGCGCCAAGATCGCGGTGGCCCGGTCGGGCATAAGCTCGGCCATGACAAGCCCAATCGCCCAGCCCCAGGTGGCATGACCCGACGGATAGTCTGGACTGGCATCGAGCGACGCGGACCGCGCCACGCAGATCGGGCCATCACTGATCAGATAAGGCCGTTTGCGCTTATAGACATCCTTGACCGCCGCCACCTGAAACGCGGAATCCATGCCGATACGGCTTAGCATTGCGGTCAGTTTCGGCGCTGATTGCGGCGTTAGTGCAAGGCCTGCCGCACACTGAAAACTGGTCAGCATGGCCCCAGGGGCCGTCGGCACATCGTCTTGCGCCAGCTTCCAACGGTCAGAGCCCTCAAGCGCACGACTGGCCTTGAACAGGGCCTGATCCTGGGCTTCACGCTGGGAACCTGTCGCTGGCGGCGCGGGCAAGATCTGGCTGGCATCGGGCCAGGCCTTTTGGCCAAGATAGGGCTTGGGCACAAAAGGGACCAGGCTGATCGCCTGTTGCGCGGTTGCGCATCCGTTACTGATCAGACTGGTCGCAGCCAGAACAAGGATCAGCAAGGGGCGGGTGGCACGGTCAGGTCTGGTCAAGGCGAAATCCTCATTTTTCGAAACTATGGTAGCAAGCGGTCAAGTCTTGCAAGACGGTTGCGAGCATATGATTAGCGGGCCAGCACTACCCTTAGGCCCGGCAGATTGAGCGCGGCCTAGGTACGGTCGGTTGTGATGACCTCCAGACCCTCGCGGATGGCCAAGGCCAGGCAGGTTCGGGCGCCAAGGCCTGAGCCCTGATGCGCCGTATCGGGATAGAGGGCGGCAAGACTAGTCGCCCATTTTCGCTAACGCGGACATCCATGACCTTGATCATTGTCTCATTTCCTAATTTGGCAGTTTCGATAATATGCCATTTTTGAGACTTGTCCATTTTCAGACGCGCGCGAGGCCAAGACGCGGTTATCAAGACGCTGACAAGGCGCTTGGTCTGTTCTAGCATGGCGGCATGATCAAAAAGGCCGATCCAGACCTGAACCGCCCTCGGGGCCGACTGAAAATGTCGGATATTGCCAAGATGGCTGGGGTATCGACCTCGACCGTGTCGCGGGCCCTGGCCGGTAATGCCCTGATCCCCAAGCCCCTGCGCGACCAGATCAGCGCGCTTGCGGCGGCCAATGGCTATGTGGTCGACCAGTCAGCGCGCAGCCTGCGCCTGCGCAAGACCAATACAATCGCTGTGGCCATTCCGCTGGGGCATGAGGCTGGCCAGCTGATTTCCGACCCGTTCTTTTTGGAAATGCTCGGCCGGTTGGCGGATGAGATCACCATGCGCGATCATGCCGTCTTGCTGATCAAGGAGGTCGCGCCGCTGCCAGGCTGGCTGGACCGCATCATCCAATCGCACCGCGCCGATGGATTATTGGTCATTGGCCAGAGCAATCAGCATGACGCACTAAATGCTGCGGCTAGCCAATACCGGCCCTTGGTGGTTTGGGGCGGGCATATTCCAGGCCACACCTACTGCGTGGTTGGCGCCGATAATGTCGGCGGCGCGCGCATGGCGGTCGAGCACCTGATTGGTATCGGTCGCAAGCGGATCGCGTTTTTGGGCATGCCCAGCGCACCGGAAGTGGGCCTGCGCCGGCAAGGCTATCTGGAAGCCTTACAAAAAGCCGGACTATCCACCTCGCCGCAATTGACGGCATCAGCCCATTTCACCGTTGAAACCGCCTATGAGGCGGCCAGAAGCCTGATCGATTCAGGCACCGAATTTGATGCGATCTTCGCAGCCTCCGACGTAATTGCCCTAGCTGCCATGCGTGCCCTGGCCGCCGCAGGTCGGCGCACGCCGCAAGATGTTTCCATTGTTGGGTTTGACGATATTGCCTTGGCTAGGCACAGCACCCCGCCCCTGACCACGGTTCGCCAAGACCTGGCCACAGGCGCGCGACAGATGGTGGAATTGCTATTTCGGCGGATGGATGATGAGGACACTCCCTCAGCCATGTTACCAACAGAACTATTAGTCCGCGGTAGCAGCAGCTCTGATAGATAGTAGAAATCGCTACTGATATTTTTATCACAAACGATTGCATAGATAAAATTTCACTAAAATTGTTCTTGCAATCGTTTGCACGATGATCAATCTCATTGCGTGCGACCCGCTAAAGAGGTCGCGACCCTTTAATATGCCCGGGAGGCTCCGATATGACCCGTACCAGACTGATCCTGCTTGCCAGTGTTGCCGTCATGGCCCTGGCCCCGGCCCTATCCTATGCGGCCGACGCCGAAACCAAACCCGCCGACCAGAGCCAAGACGCGCTTGAGATGGATACGATTGTGGTGACCGCCTCGACCGGGTCGGTGACCAAGATGTCGTCCTCAATCTCGGTTAGCTCGCTATCGGCGGAACAGGTTTTGATCGCGGCACCGCGCTCGACCGCTGAAATTTTCCGCAGCCTGCCGGGCATTCGCTCCGAATCCACTGGCGGTGAAGGCAATGCCAATATCGCCGTGCGCGGCCTGCCCGTCGCTTCAGGCGGGGCAAAATTCCTGCAATTGCAAGAAGATGGCCTGCCCGTCATGGAGTTTGGCGATATTGCCTTTGGTAATGCCGATATCTTTTTGCGCGCCGACAATAATGTCGCTCGGATTGAATCGGTGCGCGGCGGTTCGGCCTCGACCTTTGCCTCCAACTCCCCCGGCGGCGTGATCAATTTCATCAGCAAGACCGGCACGGTTGCTGGCGGCGAGATCAGCCTGACCAAGGGTCTTGACTATGATCACACCCGTATCGATTTTGACTATGGCGCGCCTATCAATGACACCTTGCGCTATCATGTTGGCGGCTTCTGGCGTCAGGGCGAGGGCGCCCGCAAGTCCGGTTACAATTCGGAAAAGGGCGGCCAGATCAAGGCCAATATGACCAAGGACTTTGCCAATGGTTTTGTGCGCCTGGACTTCAAATATCTGAACGATCGCGCTGTGGGCTATCTGCCCATGCCCACCAAGATTACCGGCGGCAATAGCAACCCCTCAATCGGCTCTTTTGCTGGGTTTGATATCAAGTCGGATGATCTGCAGTCGATTTATCTGCCCACCAATTTTGGTCTTGATGGGAATGGTGCGCGCCGCACCGCCAAGGTTTCCGACGGCATGCACCCCGAAACCCTACAGTTTGGGGGGGAGGCCAAGTTCGATATTGCCGGGGGCTGGACCCTCAACAATAAGCTGAAAGTTGCCAAGACCAAGGGCCGCTTTGTTGCCCCCTTCCCGGCACAAATTGGCGCAGCTTCTGCCCTTGCCACCGAAATCGGCGGTGCCGGCGCGACCTTGCGTTATGCCAATGGCCCCAATGCTGGCCAGGCCATAACCACGCCAGGCGGCCTGAACGGCAATGGTCTGGCCATGCGCATCCATATGTTTGATGTCGAGATCAATGATTTTGGCAATACCATGAACGATCTAAAACTGTCGCGCAGCTTTAATCTGGAAGGCCTTGGCGCGGTCGATGTGACCCTCGGCTATTACAAGTCCAACCAGAATATCGCGATGGACTGGCTGTGGAATGCCTATCTGAGCGAGGTCAAGGGTGACAATGGTGCCCTGCTCGATGTCTATAAAAGCAGCGGCACCAAGGTTTCGCAAAACGGCCTCCTGGCCTATGGCGTGCCGTTCTGGGGCAATTGCTGCACCCGGCGTTATGACACCAGCTATGACATTGATGCGCCTTATCTGAGCTTGGCGTCCAAGATAGGGGCCTGGAGCCTGGATGCCAGCCTGCGTTATGACAGTGGCAAGGCCCGCGGTACCTATGCTGGGGCCGTGCAGGCGGCCAATCTGGATGTCAATCAAGACGGCATTATCCAGCCCACCGAGGTCAGTGTTTCGGTGATCAATAATGTCAATCCGTCGCCGGTGAATTATGACTGGAGCTATACGTCCTGGTCACTGGGTGCCAATTACCAGATCAATGACGATCTGGCCGGTTTTGGCCGCGTCAGCCGCGGTGGCCGCGCCAATGCCGACCGCCTCTTGTTCGGTAAGGTTCGCGCTGATGGCTCGGTGAGTAAGCAGGACGCGGTCGATATGGTCGATCAGGTCGAGGCTGGCCTTAAGTATCGCCAAGCCGATTTTGCCGTCTTTGCCACGGCCTTCTGGGCCAAGACCGAAGAGCAAAACTATGAAGCCACCAGCCAAAAATTCTTCAGCCGCGAATATACGGCCAAGGGTGTTGAGTTGGAGGCTAGCTATCGGATGGGCGATCTGTCGCTTACGGGCAGCGCGACCTATACCAATGCTGAAATCTCCAAGGA
Source organism: Caulobacteraceae bacterium (assembly GCA_044346445.1). Classification (GTDB taxonomy): domain Bacteria; phylum Pseudomonadota; class Alphaproteobacteria; order Caulobacterales; family Caulobacteraceae; genus CAISGS01. Next base: position 12,926 of record JBIIZD010000053.1, on the reverse strand, counting down.
CGTTCTGGATCCCAGCTCGGTTGGCAATACGCCGCGCCGTCAGGCCAAGTTCGTCTATCAGTTTGCCCCGACCTATAAGTGGAACGACCTGACGGTTGGGGCCAGCGTGATCGGCACCACCAAGGCCTATGCGCAGGACAATAACCAACTCACCTTCCCGGCTTATGCCCAGGTCAATGCCTTCGTAGAATACAAGTTCGCCGATGGCCTGAGCGCTTCGATCAATGCCAATAATCTGTTTGATCAGATTGGGCTGACCGAGGCGGAGGAAGGCTCGATCGTGGCCAATACGGTCAATGCGATCCGGGCCCGGTCGATCAATGGCCGCACCGTGACCGCAAGCCTGCGCTACCGGTTCTAGGTCTGATCATCGGCTAACCCGTCGCTTCTGCCCCTCATCCCCCGAGGGTTAGGGGCGGCGGCCCCTACTTTTCCGCGCCTCAAAGAACCGAGCGTTCATCAGATGAACCCGCCTGTTACAAATCTTGATCCCATGCATATGGCCCGTATTGAGCGGCGAATGGCCCAGTATTGGCCAGAGCTTGAGCGGGCCTTGGCCTGCATCTATGGGTCCGATCCTCGCTATCAGGCCTTTGTCCAAGCCTTAAGGACATCGGTTTTCGCCGCCGCCATGGCGCGGCCGGCAGACCTGGTCGCCCTCGATGATATTCGCCAGGCCGATCCAGACTGGATTCAGCGTTCTGGCCAGAGCGTTTATTGCTTTTATGTCGACCGCTTTGCCGGTGATTTAAAAGGCGTTGCGGCGCGGACCGATTATCTTGCGGATATGGGCGTTCAGTGGCTGCACCCCCTGCCCCTGCTAAGGCCGCGCCCTGGAGATAGCGATGGCGGCTTTGCCGTCGCAGATTACCGCCAGGTCGATCCAAGGCTCGGCACTATGGATGATCTAGAAGCCCTAACCTGCGATCTTCGCGCGCGCGGCATGGGCATGATCCTGGATGTGGTCTGCAACCATACCGCCATGGAACACGACTGGGCACAAAAAGCCCGAGCCGGAGACCCCGACTTTAAGGACTATTACATTGTCCTGCCCGATCAGGCCGCCGTCGCTGACTGGGAGCGCGATCTGATCGATGTCTTCCCAACCACAGCGCCGGGCAGTTTTACCTATAATGGCGATATGGGCGGCTGGGTCTGGACGACGTTTTATCCGTTCCAGTGGGATTTGAACTATGCCAATCCGGCTGTGTTTGCCCAGATGCTGGAGGTCTTGATCCATCTGGCAGCCAAGGGCGTTCAAGGTTTTCGCCTCGATAGCGCACCGTTTTTGTGGAAACAAAAGGGCACAAGCTGCCGTAACCTGCCCCAGGCCTATGCGATCATAGAGGCTTGGCGCGCGGCCCTGTCAATTGTCGCGCCTGGTGTGGTCTTGCTGGCAGAAGCGATTGAGAGCCTGGACGATGTCTTGCCGTTTTTTGGCAAGGCGTCCAAGGGCTGTGACCTGGCCTATAATAATGGCGTCATGACCGCGCTTTGGGCCAGTCTGGCCGATCAGGACGCAAACCTGTTTGCCAAGGTCCTAGCCAAGGCAGCGCAAAAGCCAAAACACGCAGCCTGGCTGCATTATGTGCGCTGTCATGATGACTTGATCTGGAATACCTTAAGCCAAGACGCGCCGCGCCAAGACCTTGATCGCTGGTCGCGGTTTTATGGCCACGGCCACGGGTTTTCGACCGGCCGGGCGTTTCAGTCGGCTGCGGGCGGGGTGCCGTCGACAAATGGCATGACCGCCGCCTTGGTGGGGCTTGCGCCAGAACAGGGCCCACATGATGTCGGTGTAAAGCGCCTGATCATGCTCTATGGCATCATCCATGCCCTGGATGGCTGGCCGCTAATCTATATGGGCGACGAGATCGGCCTGGGCGATAATACCGCCTATGCCAGCGACCCCTTGCAGGCCCTGGACGGCCGCTGGCTGCACCGTCCTGCCATGGACTGGGCCGCCGCCAACCGGCGCAAGGTCAAGGGCTCGGTCGAGGCGGTCCTATTTGACGCCATGGCCCATTTTGCCAAGACCGCGCGCGATCTGGATGCAAAAGGTATTGGCGGCACGGCCAGGCCCATTTTACTTGATCAGCCAGAAGTCTTAGCCTTTGTCCGCGACGGCGGTGCGCGCTCGTTCCTGTGTTTGGCCAACCTATCCGAACAGCCTGTGGCAGCCGCCTTACCCAGGCCCTGGCAGCTTGGCGCGACCAACCTACTCACCGGTGAAACCGTGACCGGACCCGGCCTTGATCTGGCACCCTATGCTGTGATCTGGTTAGCCGCATGAAACGCGCAGCAGGCATAGAACTGGGCGGCACCAAGGCGGTGATCGCCTTTGGCTCTGGCCCCGAAGATTTAAGCGCGCCGGTGCGGGTCGAGACCACAAATGCGGCCAATACCCTGGCCAAGGTCCGCGCGGTGCTGGACGCTCACAAGGGCCAGTTTGAAGCGATTGGCATGGCCAGTTTTGGGCCGGTGCGGCTGGATCGCAGCGCGCCCGATTGGGGCAAGATTCTCAAAACCCCCAAGCCCGGCTGGGCGGGAGCCGATCTGGTCACCAGCCTGTGCGGCGGGTTTGATCTTCCCATTGCCCTGGACACAGACGTCAATGGTGCCGCCATGGCCGAAGGCTTGTGGGGCGCGGCTCAGGACTTAAGCGATTATGCCTATGTCACCATTGGCACGGGCGTAGGCGTTGGGATCGTAACAAATGGTCGCCCCCTGCATGGGCAATTGCATCCCGAAGCTGGACACATCCTGGTTCGGCGCGATCCAGCCAAGGACCCGTTTGCAGGGGCCTGCCCATTTCATGGCGATTGCCTTGAGGGCCTAATTTCTGGGCCAGCCTTGGCGACGCGGCTCGGGCACCCGGCGCAGGCGCTGGACGCAGACGATCCGCTCTGGGATCTGGTCGGCGATTATGTCGCCCAATTGGCCATGAGCCTTAGCCTGAGCACAGCGCCCAAACGCATCATTATTGGCGGCGGGGTTGGATCAAACCCCCAGGTCTTAGCCTCCGCCCGCAAGCACCTTTTGGTTCGGCTTGGCGGCTATCTGACCGATCTAGACAGCGCAAAAACGCTTGAACCCTATCTAGCCCCGCCAAGCCTTGGTGCCCAATCGGGCGTCCTGGGCGCAATCGCGCTTGCCCTCTCGCCCGCAGCACAAAAGGATGTCCGCCCATGACCGCCCTTGCACCCGAGGCCAAGGCTCAAAGCGTTGGCCTGATCAAATGGCTGACCTTTTTGATGTTCATGATGTTTGCCATGACCACGGACTCGGTCGGGCTGATCATCCCCCAGGTGATCAAGGAATTTCAGCTGGGCATGACGGCGGCAGGCTCGTTTCACTATGCCTCCATGAGCGGCATAGCCTTGGCGGGCCTGTTCTTGGGCTTTCTTGCCGACAGGCTGGGCCGCAAGCGCACCATCATGCTGGGCCTGACCCTGTTTGCTGCCAGTTCTTTTTTGTTTGCCGCCGGGCAGCATTTTGGCTTTTTTGTCGGGCTGTTATTCTTGTCCGGACTGGCGATTGGCATTTTCAAGACCGGGGCGCTGGCCCTGATTGGCGATATTTCAACCTCGACCAAGTCCCATACCGCCACCATGAATACGGTTGAGGGCTTTTTTGGCATCGGCGCGATTATTGGCCCGGCCATTGTCGCCCAGCTCTTGGCCCAGGGCTCATCTTGGAAGTGGCTCTATGTGATTGCAGGCCTCTTGTGCTCAGCCCTATTGATCACAGCCATGTTCATCCGCTATCCGGCCCGCACCCAGGCGGCTGAGACCGTGAACCTGCGCGCAACCATGGCCTTGATGAGCAATCCCTATGCCCTGACCTTTAGCCTTGGGGCCATGCTCTATGTTGGGGTTGAGGCCGCCATCTATGTCTGGATGCCGACGCTTCTGCTCGATTATAAGGGCCCCGCCGTCCTCTTGGCCGCCTATGCCCTGGCCATCTTCTTTATCCTGCGCGCGGCTGGGCGGTTTTTGGGAGCCTGGCTGCTTGGCCGGTTTAACTGGACCACGGTGCTGGTTCTGGCCAGCGGCGCAATCTTGATCTGTTTTGCCGCTGCAAGCCTCGGCGGGATCAAGGTTGGGGTCTATACCCTGCCCGCCTCAGGCCTTTTCATGTCGGTCATCTATCCGACCCTAAATTCCAAGGGCATTAGCTGTTTCCCAAAAGCCCAGCATGGCGCCGCGTCGGGCGTGATCTTGTTCTTTACCTGTATCAGCGCCGTGGCAGCACCGCTCGCCATGGGCGCGGTCAGCGACCGCTTCGGCGGGCCAGCCTATGGTTTTGCCCTGGCCACAGGCTTTGCGGTCATCCTGTTCGGCGCCCTCTTGGCCAATGCCGTTTTTGATCCCTCCGCCAAGCGGCTCAAGGCGCTTGACGAGAGTGATTATTGAGGTCCCTGACGGAGAAACAGCCGGTTGCGCTTGGAGCCGTGCTGGCGAATGGCTGTGTCTTCGACCAGGCCAGCGGCGGCCAGCAGGGGGTCAATCGATTGGGCCGCATGGTCCAGCATTTCGCCCTCAATCTCGATGATCAGGCTCTTGACGCCCTTGAGGGTCTTGGGCCCGCCGCGCAAGATCCAGTCTTCAATACCGTCGACGTCAAGCTTGATATGGTCGGGCGCAGGCAGACCATAGAGCGCCAGTGCGTCATCCATGGTCGCGGCATAGACCGGCTGGATATAGCCGTCCGGTACCTCGCCAAACTGATTTTTCGAGCCAACCAGGGTATTGAGCGCCTCACCGGCGGCCAGGCCCGACAAGTGCAGGCCGGTCATGCCGTTCTTGTCCGACAGGGCAAGACAGATCGGGGTGATCTGATCACCAAGCCCATTGAGGGCCACATGCTCGACCAGCAGGCCATAGCTGGTGGCCTTGGGCTCAAACGCAATCACCCGAACCCCACCCTTGCCGGCATAGAGGGCAAATTGACCAAAGGCCGCGCCAATATCCCACAAGACCTCGCCCGGCTTGATCGCATCGATCCAGTCTAGGGTCTCAGGCTCATTGACAAAAAAGGTGTCGGTGGCCCCGGCCACGTGCCGACCGCGCGAGGTTAGAAACCTTAGCGGCCCCCGCGCCGTCTGAATCAGCCGCGCGCCGCGACCCTCCAGCGCCTGCATCAGATTAGCGACGGTCTTGCCCCTCTGGCGCGCCGGTTGCAGCGCGTTTACCAGATCAGTAAAGCCAAGGATGATGTTTGTTGCGGTTCTGCTCATCTGAGTTTGGTAGCACTGTTTTTGGCAATTTGGACCCCGGTTTCGTGGATTAATCGGTAAAACTGCCCGCAGGGTCTATCGTCTGGAAGTCGTGAGCGATTTAGGGCATAAGGTTTGCGCTCAGTGTTGGGTACCAAAGCTTTTTACGGGAACACGCCTCATGTCCGAAGATCCCGTCCAGCCTAACGAAACCCCGATCCAGCGCGCCTTGCGTCTAAAGACCCAGGCCCTCAACGCCAAGCCAAAGCCGCCCCGCGGCGGACGGTTCCAGCGTGAACAGGCCGCAGCCGCCCAGTCCTCATCCAAGTCCAAGCCCTGGATGGGTCGCTAGGCGAGGTCTGGCTTTTTCAGCTTGAGGCAAAGTCCGCTCACGCCCAAGAGCCAGACACTCACGAGGCCATGATAAAGATGCCAGGCAAATGCTGGCGTCATATGGACAGATTTTCGCACGAGGATCACATTGATCAGCATCAGCGAGGCTAGGGCCACGGCACCGATGACCTCGGGCAATGGACGATCCTTGGCCAAGAACCAGACCGCAATCATCAAGACCACCAGCCATGAGGCCCCAATCGCCTGACCGGCGAAGGGCTCTAGAGCCGCAATCAATAGGCTTAAGGCAACAAGGCCAAGGCAGGCCCATTGTACCCGCTGCTTACTGGCTTGCGGGGCTAGGCCCACGACAAATTGCGCCGCCATCAGGCCCATGGCGGTCAAGCCGCCCATTTGCGAGACAAGCTGATGTAGCGCCTTCAGCGCCTCGACCCGCTGGGCACCAAACCGCACCACGCCAATCGCGCCCGCCAGACCTAAAAGGCCCGCCGCCACCGCCGCTAGCGGCTTGCCGCCCTTAGTCAGGGCAACAAGACAAACCAGCGCGCTGACCAACACCGCCGCCTCTGAAATTGCATAGTGTTGAGGACCCATAAGGCTTGGTCCTTATTCGCCGGGGGCGAGATTGAGGGCTTGTTGGTGCTGGCGTTTGATATCAGCGGAACTGAGCCGCGAGCCATCATGGCTCCATCCCGGCGGGGCCACGAGATACAGGAGGCGATCCTTCAAGCTGCGGTTCTTGCCAAACACGTCCAGCGCCACATGCCAATATTCGATAAAGGCAATTTTCATCGGGTTAAACGTGTCCAGATTCTTGACCAGACCAAACCGCACGGGAATGGCGTCGTCCTCGGCGACAAATGTGCCAAACATCCGGTCCCAAATGATCAGGGTCCCCGCATAATTAGCATCAAGATATTCAGGATTTGAGCCGTGATGGACCCTGTGATGCGAAGGCGTATTGAACACGGCCTCGATCCAGGGGTGAAGCTTGCCGACCGATTCTGTATGCAGGAAAAACTGCAAGGTGCCGTTTAATGCGCCGCAAAACAGCACCGTAACGGGGCTAAAGCCGAGCAGGACCAGAGGCAGGGTCAAGAACATAGTGCCGGTGAAATGCTTGGTCCAGGCCTGACGCAGGGCCACGGCAAAGCAATAGCGCTGGCTGGAATGGTGGACCATATGCATGGCCCAGACCCAGCGGCAACGATGCGCTATGCGGTGATGAACATAGAAGCGCAAATCATCCAGCACAAAACAAGCCACCAGGCTGAGCGCCGTTAGGGGGATGTGAAACAGCTGATATTGCTGAACCCAGAACAGGGCCCCGACCGTAATAAAGGCCGTCGCGCCATTGGCAAATATACTGGTGATCCCCAGTACAATGCTGACCCCGTCGTCCTTGGTGTGCAAACTGCCCTTGGCGCCGAAATAGCGCACCAGCACGGTCTCGATCAGAATGCAGAGTAGAAAAATCGGCGTCGCGATCAGTGTGACCTTAGCCGCAACCAGATGATCAAGCGTCATGCAATAGCTCCCCCCCTTAGGCCAGTGTGCCCCAGCCTTGATAGGAAGGCACACTGGCCAGAGTATGACTTGCACACAAGAGAATAATTATCGCCAAATCTTCTCTATAGAGAGTAAATGATCAACCGACCGGCCACAATCGCCTTGCCTTGTGCACAGCCTCATCCAGAGCCGATAAGAAACGCGAGCGATCAGAGGCCTGAAATGGCGGTGGGCCGCGGGTGATTTCACCAGTAGAGCGCAAATGCTCGGCCAAACCTCTCTGTGCCAAGGCCATGCCGATCGTGTCAGGCGTAAAGGCCCGGCCTGTCGGGCCAATCACAAGAGCATGCTTTTCAAGGCACCGGCCCGCCAGTGGAATATCAGCAGTGATAATGATGTCGCCGCGCTGGCACTGATCGACAATCCAGTCATCGGCAATATCGGGTCCTGCCTCGACCACGACCCGCTCAATCAGGTCTTCCTTAGGCACGAGCAGGAAACTATTAGCCACCACATAGACCTTAAGGCCATAGCGCCGTGCGACCTTATAGACCTCGTCCTTGACCGGGCAGGCATCAGCATCGACAAAAAGACGAGGACCGGTCAAGGCAGTGTTAGAAACAGGACTCATCGCCTGCCCTTAAACACAGCCGCGCGATTGTGCAAAAAGGCTTTGATCGTCACCGGCGGTCTTGGCCGCCGCTATGGTTTCATACTGATTAGGATGGGTGACATAATAATCCAGCTGCTCAAGCAGATCCTGCCAGGCCGCAGTCATTAGCGGGGTCCAGGCCTCAGCCAAAACCTCGCGGATACTGTCGGCGACCACGGCAAAGAAGATCCGGAACACATCGGGCGGTACGTCATAGCCCTCATGGGTAATGACCTCACACTGGATCATGGCGGCGGCGTATTTTCGCTCACCGGCAAAATCCAACAGGGCCTCAAACACCTTGGCCAGCATCTCGCCCTTAACCGAATGGTTGGTGTCGCGCCAAAACAAGGCCTGCATGTCCGGATATTGGGCAAACAAGCGGTCATAGACGACCGGCGTTAAATCCTCACAACGCTCAGCCGCCAATTCCAGACTGGTCTCGATCAAGGACAGGCTCATGCGCCGCACCCCCAAACCGGCCTAACCGCTGGCCTGACCAAAGCGGCGGGCACCGTCAATGGGCGACACCCAGTTGGCCGCGTGATCCGTATAGAGCTCCATACCAGGCATAATGCCGGAAAAGTCATCCAGGGTTCCCATCTTGACCATCAGCATTCCGGGCATAAGGTCGATCATGGACAAGATGGGCGAGCCGCAATTGCCGCAAAAATGACGATGAACGCCCTGGCCGCTATCGCCCTTGTCCTCAAACACCTTGGTCTGGCCATGCTGAACATAGTCCGCCGCCATCACCACCACATTGGATGAAAACACGCTGCCGCTCTGACGCTGGCAATGGGTACAGTGGCAAACCGCCGTCATGGCCGGTTCAGCCTTTAATTCGTATCGCACCGCCCCACACAGACAGCCGCCCTTGCGCTCACTCATCATCGCCTCCCTTGAATTTCCTTGACGGTCGCCTTGCCGCCTTTGACAAGTTAGATAACAAAAAAAAGGGAAACACCATGAAGCTTTATGATTCCATCGGCCCAAATCCGCATGTGGTGCGGATGTTCATTGCCGAAAAAGGCCTAAACATCCCGACCGTCACGATTGACCTCTTGGCCGGTGATAATCGCAAGGCCCCCTATAGCGACACGGTCAATGTCGCCGGGCAAATGCCCGCGCTTGAAGCCGATGACGGCAGCATGATCTGTGAAATCACCACGATCTGCGACTATCTGGAAGACATCCACCCAAGCCCTGCCCTGATCGGCACCACGCCGGAACAAAAGGCCGAGACCCGCATGTGGGTGCGGCGCATAGATCTGAATATTTGCGAGCCCATGATCAATGCCTTTCGCGCCGCAGAGGGCCGGGCCCTGTTCGAAAGCCGCATGAAGCTGGTCGGTGCCGAAGGTGCCGCCGAGCTGAAAATCATTGCCAAGGATCGCCTGCACTGGCTGGCCGCCCAACTGGAGGGGCGCACCTATGTGTGCGGTGAGCGCCTGACCCTGGCCGATATCCACCTCTATTGCTTCTTGGCCTTTGGCGCAGAAGTCGGCCAAGACCTGACCGGGCAAACGCCCTGGCTCAAGACCTGGTTTGACAAGATCAAGGCCAGACCCAGCGCTAGCGCCTGATTATAGGTTCGGCTAACCCGTCATGACAGCTACAGAGGCCGTGGTGCCCCCGTAGCGGTCATGACGGCAAGCACATCGCCCTGCATATCAAGAATTTGAGCTTGAAGATGGGCTGTTCTTCGACCCAGTTTCATACATTGGCCGATGCCCCTTATCCGTCCGAAAGGCACCGGTGCCAGGAAATTGACGGTAAATGTCAGGGTTGGCACGATTATGGGTTGGTCCGCATGGATAATGGCCGCCAAGGCCGCCAAATCATCCAATATTGCGGCTAAAAACCCACCTTGGACATGACCCGTCGGCGCGGCAAAGGCCTTAGGCACATCAAATTCTGCCTCCACGCGCCCGTCTTCCGGCAACAAATTCAAGATTCGTCGCGAAAACAAGGCTGCACTTGGCTGAGGCCGCGCCAAAAGGCGCGCTTCGATTTCGGCTAAGGTCAGGGGCATGCGCTAGTTCGGTTTTCGCCAGGGCGCTGGGCGAACAAGCGGCAACACGTCATTGAGAACGGACACAGGACCCAGCAAAAGATTAAGGGGTCTACTGCCAAAGGCTGGACCCGCGCGTTCTATTGCATGCCCGGCGAACTGAATGATCCAGCCTGCAATAAACAAACCCACAAACAGAGCCAAGGCTGCAAGATTGCCAATGGCATTGGCCACCCCGACCCCGCAGACCGTCAGCACGGTCGAAAACACACCCAAGGCAATACCGCTCACCGGGTCATAACGGCCAATAATCACCGCGCCAAAGACGACTAAAACCATACCAAGGTTAAGGAAATACCCCAATATGCCCCCCAAAGGAAAATGGATCAGGGCCGCCGCCGAGAGCACGCTAAACATGATGACGGGAATCCCAACAGCGTGCATCAATCGATTCACCGGATTCCGGTGAATATTGTCATAGATACCTAATTGTTCAATCATCACCTTGCGTGCCAACCTAGCCTCCCCAAACGGAATATTTGCGTGAATATGGCCAACCTGTCCTAGGCTTTACGTCTTGCTATTGCTCATGCGCGCGATGGCGAGCAGGCCGCCAACAATAGCGATATTTTTGAGCGCCATGGTAAATTGAACCCGGTCGGCCAGATCACTATGAAACAAGACCGCCGCCAGCAGCGTAAAGGCCGCGAGCGCCCAACTCACTTCCCGGACGCGCAGACCAATAATCAAGGCTAGGGCACCCAATAATTCCAATGCAATGACCGGCCAAAGCATCAAGGTCGGGAGGCCATGGGCCGCCATATACTCCATGGTCGCGGCGGGCGCTTTTACCTTGCCAACCGCTGAGAGCAAAAATAGCAGAGCCATCATGGTCCGTGCGAGGGTGTTATAAACCTTGTCAAACATGAGATTTCCTTCCCTTGAAATTTTGAACCTGTTGCTAAAGCCTAGGCCGCAAGCCGCCCGGTGAACGCCCCAAAGGCCGCGTTAAAGGCGTCCGGGTCTTCCAAAAATGCCGCATGGCCGCCGCGAAACAATTCCACCTCGGCATTTGGCATGGCCAGGACAGCGCGCCTGCTGCGAGACCAGGCCACGATAAGGTCCTGCTTGGCCCAGGCAAATAAGACCGGGATTTTCAGGCCTGAGGCTGCAGCCCGCAGGTCCGAACCTGGACGCCGAAAGCTGTCCCAGGCTTGGCGCAGAATGGGGGCAAGCTCCGCACCCGCCGCGACGATCCGCGCCCGATGGTCTGAGGCCGGGGCCGCGGGTAAGACAAGCCGATAGTAGAGGCCAAAGGCGCGCGGAAACCAGTTTGCGCCCCGCGCCCCGGCCGCGAAAAACTTGACCATCAGTCCAATAACCCCGCGCGCCAAGGCGTCCAGGGGCGCAAGCCCGCCAGGATTACAAAGGACAAGGGCGCGAACCCGGTCTGGATGACGACAAGCAAACTCCAGCGCTGCCGCGCCGCCAATGGAATTGCCCAAAAGGATCGGTTGCTGACCCGGCGCGCAGACCTGGGGCAATACGTCTTCGAGCAGATCGGCATAGCGCCGCGCGCTTGCCCCCTGCCCCGAGGCATCCTCTGGGCTCGCGCCCTGGCCTGGCCAATCCAGACTGATAATCTCAAACCCTTTTGCGGCCATAAGCTTGGCAAAGGCTTCAAAATCTCGCCCACCGTGACCGGTTGCGTGCAAACAAATTACGGGCAATCCCAGCCCCTGACGCTTGAGCGCAAGGCGCGTTCCACCCGCCTCTAACAGCGCATAAGGGGCCTGAACCCCGATAGCGGCGCGGCGGCCTAGCTGAGTATCCCCGATGGTCATCATTATGATCACGATCTCGATTGACTGAGGGCACAAGTGATATATAAATCACTTTATGTCAATACCCTTTAAAAAACGCGGTGATGGCCGCTCTGTCCTTATCGCCGCCGCGCGCCTGGAGTTTGAAGAGTTTGGCTTTGAAGGCACCAATAGCAATGCTATTGCGCGCCGCGCTGGCTATGCGCCCCAGACCTTTTATCGCCACTTTGAAGACAAGCGCGAAATTTTCCTCGCCGTTTATGAGGACTGGTCGAGGCAGGAAATTCTGGCCCTAGAGACGGCACAGTCAGCCGATCAGATCGCCGACACGCTGATCGCTCATCATCGCACCCAACGGGTGTTTAGACAGTCCCTGCGCACCTTGACCGTCACAGACCCCGCAATCGCCAGCGCCCGTGCGGGCATTCGCCACCTTCAGATCGAGGCGATTGGCCAGCGGCTGCAGACCTTTGCTGCCAAGCCAAGATACGATCAGGTCACGATCTTGTTCGTCATTGAGAGAATTTGCGACGCCATTGTGGACGGGGAATACGCCACCTTTGGCATCGAGGCGGATCAGTCCCGGATAGCCCTCGTCAAAATGTTACAAAATTTCGAGCTGGCTGAGCCCAGACCTTAGGAGCCAAATTGGTCATGCAATTGCAAAATTTATCGTCGACTACCTTGCCCGCGATTGTGGTCTTGGTCACCTGGACTTGTGTGATGTGGGGCTGGATGTATTCCATACGAAACCCAATCTTATTGAAAAATGAAAGTCTTAATTTCAAAACCCAAATCGGGTTTACAGGCCGCCAGCTAGACGAATTGTTGCCGCAAGAAGCGCAGTGGAAGGCCCATAATTACAATCACCTCCACGAACAGCCGACACTATTCTATGCGATTGCCTTGTGCTTGACCGTAACCGGTCATGGCGGCGGTTGGAGTGCTGCTCTAGCTTGGGGATATGTATTTTCACGAATTGCCCACAGCCTCTATCAATCCTTGTTCAACCGGGCCAAGACGCGGTTCATCCTATTCGTTATAGGATCGAGTTTTCTTTTTGGGCTTACCGCTATCGCACTCTACCAGCTTGTCTTGAAGCCTTTGATCCTCGGATTTTGAAGCCTTGAGCCCTTCTGTTTAAACATCCGACCTAGCTTGCCATTGCGTATGAATACGCTACCATAGGCCGTGGAGCTGAACTGACCATTGCGCATCATGTTTGGTTGCCCGCAACTGTAGCGACTATCCGTGAGGCGATCTTGCCTAAGCCTGGTTATGTTATCGCCCTGTCACTAGCGGCGGCTGGACTTATCGGCTTAAGCGGCTGCGGTAAGGGCAAGGCCAATGCGCCGG
>JBIIZD010000052.1:0-19734 GCA_044346445.1 Caulobacteraceae bacterium | reverse complement strand
CACCAAGCACCAGATAGCCATTGGGATTAAGCACCCCCGCCAATTGCTCAAGCACTTTTTTGCGGGTCGGGCCATCAAAGGCTTCAAGTACATAGCGACAGAAAACAACATCAAAGCGCCCGACCGCGCCTAGGTCAGCAATTAGGTTCAACCGCCGCCATCGCACCCGCCTGCGGATGCTGACCGATAGGTGCCAAAATTCATCACGCTTGGTAAAATGCTGGACCAGATAGCGTGCTGGCAGACCACGCTGGATATCAGCCTGAGTGTATATCCCGGCCTGGGCCTTGGCCAGGCACCGATCGGATAGGTCAGAGGCATAGATTTCAACGGGGTTAGAAGGATATTTGTCCTGTTCGGCATCGATAATCATGGCCAACGAATAGGGCTCCTCACCCGCGCCGCAGCCCGCGCTCCAAACCTTGATCGGACCGGGTTGGCCGGCGGCGGCCAGACTGGGCAAGAGCACGTCACGAAACTGGTTGAACGGTATCCCGTCACGAAAAAATGCAGACTCAGTCGGGCTCATGGCATCGGCCACAGCCCACATCAAGCGCGCCTCGCGTTGCACTCGAATTGCCGCGAGCAGGGCCTCAACGGAGTCAAAGCCTTCGCGGCGGGCCACCGCGGCCAAACTATGTTGGATCAGATACTGACGATCAGGGTCAATCACAACACCGGTGCGAGACTGGACGATCACGCGCACAAGCGCCAAGGATTGGGGTGTCATATCAGACCTACCGCCGCAAACTTGGCGCGAATCACATCGCCGTCAAACGGCTTCATCACATATTCATCGGCCCCGGCATCGAGCGCTGCCACCACGTGTTCCTTGTCGTTCTCGATTGTGCAAAACACTACGACGGGCTGCTGGCCGCCGGGCTGCTGACGCAATTGGCGCACGAAATCCAAACCGCTGAGCACGGGCATGTTCCAGTCCAGCAATATGGCATCGGGCATGGTCGCCCGGCACCAGATCATGGCCTCATGGCCATCACTGGCCTCGGCCACCTCAAAGCCCATTCCCTCAAGGATCCGCCGAGCGACCTTTCGGATGACACGACTGTCATCAACAACCAGACTGGTCCTCACGCCTGCGCCTCCACAACCCCAAACATGTTTTGCCGCAGGTTTGGTTAAGGAGGGGTTTTAATTTTTTGAATTTGTTAGGTAATCAAACCCACTTTTTGAGAGTTAGGCTTGGCTCGGCAGGCGGGCAAGGATTGCAACCCGACCTTCGCCTTCGACCAACTCCATTAGCCCGCCCGCATCTTTCAGCAAGGCCTGCAAATAATAGGCCTGAACCCAGTGTCCGCCAACGCTTTGACCCTTGGGTTCGCCCCGCAATCCACTTAGCACTTCAGGCCGCATTCGCACCCTTTGGCCTGTCGCCTCAAGGCTGATCACAATCGATGTTCCGAGCTGTTGCACGCCCAGCCGGGCCAAACCTCCAGATGGCAGCACGCCAATGGCAATCATGGCAAGGTTCAACAAGACCCGAGCCGCCGGCTTAGGCAGTTGAGGCAAGGTGACGGCCCATTCCAAATCGGGCCGCACGTGGCTGAACAAGCCCCGTGTCAGGCCTTCCAATTCTCTTGCATCAAATAATTCGGCCGTGGCCGAGGCGCCATAGGCCACCCGAATAAAGGCCAGCATCTCAACCAGTTTGCGCGCACTGCTGGACACCAGTTCCATGGCCTCAGCGCGCATATCCTGCGCTGAGGGATCTTCAAGCAGGTCAAGCCCAGACACAATGGCGCTGGCTGGACTGATAACATCATGGCAAAGCCGCGCCGCCAGGTGCGCCGCCAACTCAGCGGCTCCAACCGGCTCAAGATCAGAGGCAAGATTGGTCATGGTCAGGTCAGCCCCCATTTATGCATTCAGGGGTTAATCATGGCCTGATTTGCCAAAATCGCCAATCTCAGATCGTTGCTATTTGCGCGTCCATGCCCCGCCCAAGGGCCGGTAAAACTGCCCCGCCGGCACCTTACCGATAAGTTGGGCAGCGACCGCCTGTCCTGCGGCATCAGGCGCAACACCGGTCTTGGCCGCGGTTTCACGATAGACCGCCGCCCGGCCCGCATTGATCTCGTCTAGGGCGGCCTGCAGGTCAGGATCGGGGCTGACCTGCTGGACAAACCCTAAAAAGCCGTCGCCTTGCTCGCCAACTAGGCCACGTAGCTTGGCCGCATCAATCAAGGCCTTGGCAGTAGCAGCATCGGCCTTGGCCGGACCGATTGCCATAACCGAGACAGCAAGACCGGCAGAAACGGGCGCAAGGGTCAAAACAGCCGCCGCAAACAGGCTAGATAGCAAAGGGCGGGAAACGGAAACTTGGACTTGGGTCATAATTGCCCTCCTGGGCCAAATATCGCAGATTAGAAAAGGTTAGGGTTTTGCTGGATCAAGGCCTGGACCTCCTTGTCCAGCCGAATGCGCACATCGGCATCGAGCTTGGCATAAATCGATATCGGATCGACCTTAATGCGGATGGTCGGAGCACAGGCGACAAGACCGAGGCCAACCAAAACGGCGACGAGCACAGCCTTGGCCACGCCAAGGTTTTTGGGATTACCAATGGGCATAATCAATATCTCCTCCTAGTCGCGATCAGACCTGATCAGGGCTGAACAGGAACTGAACGGTTGGTTGGCGGGGTATCATCCTTGGCATGGCGGTCAAACGCCTGTTGGGCGGCCTTGATCAAATCACCAAAATTAAGAGACGTATCTAGGGTTAAATCAATTGGGGTCCCCTTGGGCAGGGCAATTGGCTTGTCAAAAGCCCTGCCAGTGACAAGATCGCGCAAGGCAATCTTGGCCGGAATATCTTTTTCCGGATCATTGCGACCCTTGATATGAAACACCAGTCCAAGCCTAGCACCCGGAAGGCTGTCAATACGGGCATCAAGGCTGTCAAAGGCAAGGTTTTCCATCGCCTGATAAGCAAAGTCCTGAATAGCATTGCCGGCCAAGGGCGCGGCCGGACCGGCCGTGCCTGAAGCGCTTGCCGTCGCTTTGCCGGTCTGCAGCCCGCTAAGGGCTGTGCGCGCAATAGACAATCGGCCCGCGCCGCGCGCTGCCATTTGACCGCCGCTAATCCGGACAACGCCATTTTTAAGCTCGAACGGAAGTGTACCATCGACAATGGCCGTGATCTTGACCTGACCGGCCAGGGGCGAGGCGGCCAAGACCTGACCCAGATCCACACCGTCCAGCACCAGACTACCAGACAGACCCTCGGCCCGGTCCAGCGGTACGCGGCTTGGTTCCAGCCATACCCGTCCACCAGCCCAATCTGCCGCCCCAACCTGAAGCATCAGGGCATCCGGGCCGATTGAAAAAAGCCCATTAAGCGCCGTCAAGGGCGGACTAAAGCCCAGCCTCTGCGCGCCAACGGTTTGGCCCGTTCCAGTGACCAGCGGGCTAAGGCTGGTGAATTTAATGTCCATATGACCCTGAGTGACCGCGCCTACCGGGGTTTGGGCATTGAGGCCTTTCACCTGCAAGACACCCTCGCTGGTCGAGGCGGCGCGGGTCCAGTCAAACCGCCCGGTAAAATCAGCCCGGCCGCTCGCGCGCGACAAGGCCCTGATCATGGGTGAAATGTCGCGTGGCTGAAGGCCTGGATTGGCAAACACCAGATCCTTGGCCTCGATCACCGCCTCGCCCGAACCTGAGGCCAAGATGTGGCGCAAGGACAGCTTGCCTAGCCTTTGCCCGGCACGGGTGGTGGCAAACATCCTGGCGCGCAAGGTCCCCTGGCCGAGACTGGCCTGCCCCTTGAGGTTTAAGGGCTCAAACCGGCGCTCATCTTCCAGATCAATCATCTGGCCTGCGGTTAAAACAATCTCGGAATTGACCATGCCCTTACCGTCGCCCGACAGGTCGATTTCACCTTGAGCCGACCTTAGCCCGACCTGCTGGCGCGCCAGATCGATCCTTGGCGAGTCAAAATGTCCACCGATTCGATAGCTGCCATCGGGCTGGGCCCTGGCCTGACCAACAAGACTGACCTGAAGGTCGCGCCCGGCCTCACCCAAGGTGGCGGTCAGATTAGCCTTAAGATCAAGATTGCCGTCTGGGTCTTGTGACCAGGTTGGGATACCAGGCCGCCCGGATAAGGCAATGCGCGCGCCAGAGGTTGCGACCAGGTCTACCGGCCGTACCAGACTGATGCGCATGCCTTGCGGCTGAAGAGTCAGGGCGACCCTGGGGGCCTGAATTTGAAAATCGCTTAGGGCCGCTTCCAGCGCCTGGGACTGTTCGGCTAGCGGTGCACCAGACTTGACGGCCAACGGGCCGATCAGGGCATGGGCAGACGCAATGTCCATATCGTCGCGCGCCTTGGCCGACACCATCACAGCCATATCTGGCCCCTCGTCGCGCCACTGGGCCGTGCCAGAAAAGTCAGCATTGAGATTAGCGAGGCTGACGGGCGCGCCACCCGCCTCCCCCGCCGCCGTTTCCAGTCGGGCCCCAAGCGCGGCAATCCTACCGGTCAGGTTCGTGCGCGACCACAGCCCGCCATTGGCGGAGGAATAGGCCAGACTTGGGGCTAGGGCGTGCAGGCTCAAACCGTTCAGGCTAAGGCCGCCGCGCACAAGCCGTGTGGCAAACAGGGCAAACCTAGCCTCCGCCGCTGCGGCCGTGTCCGGCCCGTCTTGGTGAAAGGACAGATGGCTCAAGCCAAGCTCTATGTGAGGGTTTTCCAGATAGCTGGTGCCAAGGGCCAACTGGTCAAGGTCCATGTGCCCGGTCAGACCACCAACCAAGGCCTGATCGCCAGCCCAGGTCAGACCAAGGTCTTTGCCCTGCAAGGCAAATCGGGCTCCGCGGCCTAGGGCACCATCGGAAGCCAATTCTGACATCCGGCCAAGCACGGACAGGGCACCGCGCAGGTGCCGGGTTTGGCCTTGCGACTGCAATTGGCCATCGAACCGCAGATTAAGCTCCGATTCTTGCGCTACCCAGGCCCCGTGACTGACCACGCCAGACTTGAGCCCGGCCCTGATCTGCAGCGCCTGATCACCGCTAGGCGCGCCCGGAACGGGATAAGGCAGGCTGGCCTCAAGGCCAAGCGTGGCATCTTGCAGGCCCAGATTATCATTCACCAATTCTGAAATCGCCACGCTGGCAACAAGCTTGACCTGGTCAGCTTTGGCGCGCACGCGGACAGGTCCGCCGGCACTCGTCAGCAATAAGCCCTCGCCCGTCAGCGAAAACGGCATAATCCGACCATCCAGGCTCAATATTTGCGCGCCCTTAAGGGCTGCGCTCAATCGGACAACAATGGGGCCGTTATCGGTCTTTAGGGTCACCAGCGCCCTGTCCAACAAAACATCCGGCTGCGGCAACGGGCCTTGCACCTTATCATCCGGTTGGCTCAATATCTTGATTAGGGGATCAAGAGTGGCAAAATTTAGGTGCCCATTTTGTAAGCTCAGCGCAATCCGTGGCCGCACCAAATGGACTGCGCCAATCATATGCCGGGGACTTTGCAACTCGCCCATCGCGCCCTTGGCAAAGGTAATCTCGAATTTCTCGATTTGCAGGTCAGGGTGATCGGCTGCGCCAAGTCGCAGTGAACCGGTAAACCCAGAAACATTGACCTGGTCAATCTCGACCTCAGCCTCAATCCCGTGCTCCTGGAAATAAAACAAGATCAGGTCGCGGGCGATTTCGCGGCGGCCCAGACTGATGACAAAGCCTGTTACCGCCACCGCTGCCAAGCCAAAGGCCAACGCATCTAGAGCCAGGCCCGCCAAACGGCGCAAGGCCAGCCTCAAGGGCATGGTTGGGACTGACGTACGAGGCGAGGCGGCGGGCATTCGGGACATGGCCAGTCCCTATTAGCGCACTCTTAATATGAAGGGGAGACCCCGATCATCCGCGATAGGCCGCAGGCGGCAAGATACCCTCTCCTGCTTGCGACAATATATCGGCCAGACCAAGCGCGGTCTCATCATCCCAGGCCAGAACTTGAATAGACAGAGGTAGGCCCTGCCTAGTCAAGCCAATCGGCGCTGCGCAGGCAGGCATGCCCAGAAAATTGCCCAAGGCCGTAAAATCGGCAACACGGTCGCCATTGGCCCCAAACCCAAATGCTGGCATCGGGGTGGTTGGCAAAATCAGCGCGGCATAGGGTGTGAGCTGATCCTTGACCTTTTCGACCGCCTGACCGACTGCGCGATAGGCCTTGGCCAGATTCGCAGCCGGCTGGTTGGCACCCCAACGAAACACCTGCCGACCTGCCTCACTAAAGGCTTCCGGCGCACCCTCAATCTGGTCCTCAAACTCCAGATAACCCTCGGCCGTCATGATCAAGACGCCCTGAAGCAGCATAGGGGCAAAGTCATAATCGGGCATTGAAATCATCGCAATATCGAGACCCGCCTCGCGCGCGCCGTCAATCGCCCGCAGATAGGCTGTGGCCAGGTCAGGATCGATCACATCACCAAAAGCCGTCAGGTCCAGGGCCGCAAACGGAGCAGGACGTAATGTGTCCAGATCGGCAATCTGGGAGAAAGCCTCTGTCAAATCGCCATCCACCGCCGCCGCATGGGCCAGTAAATAGGCGCAGTCCTGCGCCGAGCGCGCCAGAACACCCACATGGTCTAGGGTCCAGGACAGGGGCACAACCCCTTCAAGCGAGATAAGACCCTGGGTTGGCTTGTGGCCAAATACGCCGCAGAAACTGGCCGGAATGCGCACACTGCCCAGCGTATCTGTGCCGAGTGCGGCGGCGCAAAGCCCCGCCGCAACCGCCGATCCAGACCCGCCTGATGAACCGCCAGCGGTCAAACCATGAGCGTAAGGATTATGCGCCTGACCGAAGGCCTCATTATCTGTGGTCGCGCCCACTGCGCCCTCATGCATATTGAGCATGCCTAAAAACACCGCCCCGCCCTCACGCAAGGCCGCAACGCAGGCGGCGTCCTCGGTCGCTAAGCGGTCGGCAAAATGGCCAAGGCCCGCATGTTGGGGTTGACCCTTTACGGCAATACTGCCCTTTACCGCGATCGGAATGCCGTCAATCGGAGACAGGGGTTCACCCTTGGCCCAGCGCGCGGCGCTAGCATGGGCAGCCGCCAAGGCACCTTCGACATCAACCGAGGTAAAGGCATTCAACGGGCCGCCTAGCCGCTCTATCCGCGACAGATAGGCCTGCACGGCCTCTACCGGCGTCACGGCCCGTTGCTCGAACAGGTCACTCAAGCCAGCAATGCCAGCGGCGATAATGGGATTTGCAAAGGTCATGACCCGATAATAACCCCCAATTTGCCATTTCGCAGCCCCTAAGTTGGAGCTGTGACACATTTGCATAGGCCAGACCATTTCAGAACCGTTTTGTGTCCAGGGTCTTGGTCTGTATGAAGGCGGCTAGCGAACGGAGCCATTCATGATCATTTGCGACCCCGATCAGGCGGTTTTGCACATTGCCCAACAGCTTAAGGGTACCGGCGGGCGCGTATTTGTGGCCGCAGGCGGCACAGAGCCAAAGGTGTTTGCGCAGGCCTATCGGCACAATCCAGAAGCCGCCGCTGGTCTGACCTTTATTGGCGCGGCCATTCCCGGGGTTAATCACACCGACTGGGCCAGCCTACATCCGACGGCCAAAAGCGAAGGTATTTTTGTCGGGGCGGACTGGCGCGGCAGTTTTGAGTCCGGGCGGTTTTGTCTGGTGCCCCAAGCTTATAGCCAAGCCTGGACCTGGCTTGCGACCACGCCCCTTGATGCAGCCCTTGTTCAGCTAAGCGCCCCTGATGCGGACGGTTACTGCAGTCTGGGGCCGTCGGTGGACTTTCAACCCGCTGTCCTAGGCCGAGACCTTCTGCGCATTGCCCATATCAATCCTAATCTTCCTGCCCCGCCGCGTGGGCACAAGATTGCCCTGTCTCAATTTGATATTGTGGTCGAGGAAGCACAAGATCATGTGGCCTATGATCCGGGGGCATTGGATGCAAGCTTTGCCGACATAGCCCAGCATGTTCAGTCCCATATCGAGGACGGCGCTGCCTTACAGGTTGGTCTTGGCAAGATGGGTTTTGCAGTTTTGCAGACGCTGACGGACCGAAAAAACCTGACCGTGCGTTCGGGCATGATTATTGATCCGGCTCTGACCTTGATAGATTGCGGCGCGATCATGGATACGCCAGACGCGATTGTCACCGGCATAGCCCTCGGCAGGGCTGATTTGATTGCACGCATGAGCGCCAGTCCAAATGTGCGGTTTGCGCCGGTTAGTGAAACCCACAACCACGATGTTTTGTCGGCGATACCCCGGTTTACGGCAATCAATTCCGCCCTTGAGCTCGACCTGTTTGGGCAGGCCAATGCTGAGTTTTTAGGTCGCCGCCAGGTCTCGGGCATTGGCGGTCTGACCGATTTTCTGCGCGGGGCGGGCCGTGCGCCGCAAGGCAAGCCCATTATTGCCCTCAATGCGACAGCCAAGGGCGGCACAGTCAGCCGCATAGTGCCGCGCCTCGCCCAGGGCACAGTCAGTGTACCGCGAAATGATGTGGCGATAGTCGCAACCGAATTTGGCAGTGCCGATTTGCGGGGCTTGAGTTTGGATGCCAAGGCCCAGGCCTTGATCGGACTGGCCGCGCCCCAGCACCGCGACGGACTGGAACAGGACTGGCGTCAGATGCGAAGCTTGATATAGAGCTTGATCGTCATTCACTCGGCGTCCGATTCATGAGCCTTCCGCGCTATAGACAACTGGCCGCTGCCCTGCGGGCCGATATTACTGAGGGCCGCTATGGGGTGGGCGACCACCTGCCGCCGGAAATGGAACTGTGCCAGATCTATGCTGCCTCGCGCCATACTGTACGTGATGCGCTAAGGCTGTTGCGTGAAGCGGGTCTGGTGCAAAGACGGCGCGGCGCGGGCACGACTGTAATTGCCAATGAGGTCGCGCCCAGCTTTGTCCAGCCGCTTGGGGGCCCAGAGACCCTGACCCAATATGCCCGCGAAGCCAAACTGATCGTGCGGGCCGCCAATCCGCGCGCGCTTACCCTGGCCGAGGCCGACCGGATCAAGGCCATGCCGGGCCAGATCTGGCTGGTGATCGAGGGCGTACGACGGGCCGCCAGCGAACCTGTTGCCGTGTCGAGCCTTTTTGTGCCTTTGGAATTTGCCGCCATTGTCACCAGTCTTGAGGGATGGGACGGGGCTATTCACCAATTGATCGCCCGTGATTTCCAAGTCCATACCCGCCGGATCGAACAGGAAATCGCCGCCGAAACCCTGGATACAGCGACGGCTAGGACCTTGAAGGCTGAAAAAGGTTCGGCAGGGCTTCGCACGCTTCGGCGCTATTTTGACTCCCAAGATAATCTGGTTTTGGCCACGGACAGCACCCATCCTAGCGGTCGGTTTGTCTATGCCATGACCTATCGCTTGGACAGCTAGGCTTTCCTAACAGGCAGCAGCAATGCTAAACCCGGCAAAATCTATCGGGGGAAGTCCGCCATGAGCCAAGCCATTGCATCGTCCGCAGGGGCGCCTGCCACATCCATGCGCACCGTTATTGCCGCCTCCTCGGCTGGCACCACATTTGAATGGTATGATTTCTTTATTTTCGGCATCCTGACCCAGGTCCTGTCCAAGACTTTTTTTGCCGGGGTCAGTGACACAGTCGCCTTCATTTTTGCCTTGGCCATTTTTGGCGCTGGCTTTGCGGTGCGGCCCCTCGGTGCCCTGGTGTTTGGTCGGATCGGTGACCGGTCAGGTCGCAAGGGTGCTTTTCTTTTTACAATTGTGCTGATGGGCGGGGCGACCTTTGCGGTTGGCTTTCTGCCGACCTATGCACAGGCCGGCATTATCTCCCCCATCTTGCTAATCCTGGCGCGCTGTATTCAGGGCTTTGCGCTCGGCGGTGAATATGGCGGCGCAGCGATCTATGTGGCCGAGCATGCTCCCGCAGACGCACGCGGGCGTATGACCGGCTGGATCCAGGCCTCAGCCGCTTTTGGCCTGTTTAGCGCCTTGGCAGTCATATTGATCACGCGAACTGTTCTTGGCGAAGAGGCTTTTAACGCCTGGGGCTGGCGTATTCCCTTCATGGTCTCGGCTGTACTCGTCGGCATCTCGATCTGGATGCGGCTAAAGCTGTCGGAAAGCCCAACCTTTCAGAAAATGCATGATGAGGGTAGCCATTCCAAGGCCCCCTATACCGAAGCCTTTGGGCGTTGGCCGAACCTAAAACTGGTCCTGATCGCCCTGTTTGCGGTGATGAGCGCGCAAGGCGCGGTCTGGTATACGGGCTTTTTCTATTCTCAGATCTTTCTGGAGAAATTCCTCAAGGTCGAACCCTCGACCGTCAATCTTTTGATGATTGCAGCCACCGTGGCAAGCGCCCCGCTCTATATTCTGTTTGGTTGGTTGTCGGACAAGATCGGACGCAAGCCCGTTATGCTGGCGGGCATGCTCCTGGCCCTGGTTGCCTTCTTTCCAGGCTTTCATCTCCTGATGCAGACCGCCAATCCTGATCTGGCCCGGGCCAGTAGCCAGACCCCGATCGTGGTCGTGGCGGACCCGGCCACCTGTTCCTTGCAATTTGACCCCGTAGGCAAGGCGGTCTTCTCCACGGCCTGTGATATTGCCAAAAACACCCTCGCCAATGCAGGCGTATCTTATGACACGCAAAAAGCGCCCGCTGGCACCCAGGCCTATGTCAAGATTGGCACCGTATCCGTGGCCTCGGCGGACGGGACAGGCCTGAACAAGGCCGCGTTGAAAGCCGTCAAGGCCGATGTAGAAACCCGGCTGAAATCGGCACTTCAGGCGGCTGGCTATCCTGCCAAGGCAGACCCGGCCAAGGTCAATATCTGGGGCGTATTTGCTGTCTTGATGGTGTTTGTGGTGGCAGCCACGGCTCTGTTCGGGCCTATAGCATCGTGTCTGGTGGAGCTGTTCCCTACCCGCATACGCTATACGGCCATGTCCCTGCCCTATCATATCGGTACCGGTTGGATTGGCGGCTTCTTGCCATTTACCGCCTTTGCCATCGTGGCCTCGACTGGCAATATTTATTCGGGACTTTGGTATCCGGTTATTTTTACCGCCATAAGCGTGATTGGCACCATCTTCTTCTTACCCGAAACCCGCGGCCGTAGTCTGGATATCTAGGCGCTCGCTGTCGGCAGAGTCTCAAGATCATGGCCAAGGCCCATCAAGGCCTTGGCCAGGTCTGGCGCAGCAATCAGGACGAGGCAAAGACCCTGCGCAAGCAGGGCCGCCAAGGCCTCAGCATCCGTATTGGCAACCTTCAACCGCTCGGCATCACGCCGCGCTAGCACGACAACCTGGGGGCTGGCGTGCTCTCCAAGCACCAAGACATCAGCCTCCGATAGCAACCTTGCCGCCTTGAGGCTCAAGAGTTCGGCGGCAGGCTGGTCGTCAAGCCTGTAGGCGCGGCCGGTCAAGGCCATAGGCCTTCCCAAAAGGTCCAGCAAATATCGACGCGCGCCGTCCAGATCTCCATCCATAGCCGCCTGAGCGGCTGGACCACTGAGCGCCAGCCGCATGAAGGCCCGCCGCCGGACCAGATCCGGAAAGGCTGCGCGAATTTCGCCCTGCATGGCTTTCAACAGCCCGGCAATCTGGCCGATGCCGGCCGGGATCCGCGCCTCAATATCGGCACGCAGCAGGCTGGCTAACAAGGGGGCTGACCCGCCTGTCCCGATTGCGGCCACGACCTGGCCACGGTCGATCATGGCCGGCGTGGTAAAATCACACATCTGCGGGCGATCAACCACGTTTACCGGCACACCAAACTTGCGGGCGGCCGCGGCAGCAGCGACACAAAAGGCCTCGTCCGGATGCGCAATAAAAGCCAAGGCCGCGCCCTGATAGGCAGCAGCATCAAACGCGGATTCGCCGGTCAAGCGCTGCAAGCGGGCTGGCGAGCCATCGAACAATCTGGCCTTGGCATCGGCGCCCTCGCCGGCCCCGGCCACGACAATGACGGCGCCCTCTAGGGGGAAAAACGCCGGAAAGGCATGCATGGGCGGGTCCTGACAGTCGAAAATCTTCGGTGTTCGGCAAAATAATCCATCGCGACTTGACCTGAACATTGTTAAGATGGTCGCAGAGCCAAGTTTAATTCGTCCAATAGATTTTTGATAGTGCATCAAGGAGGCCAATGCCGATGTCCATCGCGCTTGAGGTAAACGGCAAGACGCTTCAGACCGAGGCCGCGCCAGACACGCCACTTTTGTGGGTGCTGCGCGATGAGTTAGAAATGACCGGCACCAAGTTTGGCTGCGGTATCGCCCAGTGCGGGGCCTGTACGGTTCATGCAGATGGCCAGCCAATTCGGTCGTGTTCGACACCCATCCAGGGCTTGACCGGGGTCAAGATCACCACAATCGAAGGGCTCAAGGGTGAACATCCCTTGCAAGCGGCCTGGGTAAAGCATGACGTGCCGCAGTGCGGCTATTGCCAATCGGGCCAGATCATGGCCGCTGCAGCGCTTTTGGTCGAAAAGCCCAATCCCACAGACGCCGATATTGATGCGGCCATGAGCGGCAATATCTGCCGCTGCGGTGCCTATCAGCGTATTCGCGCCGCCATTAAGGACGCTGCGGCGTCCAAGTCCGCCTGAGCGAGGACAGCATTATGAACAAGCCTGTTAAAACACCCCAAAATGGCACCACGCGCCGCGATCTGGTCATAGGGGCCAGCCTGGTCAGCGGTGCGTTACTGGTCGGTTGTTCGCCAACGGACATTCTTAATCTGGGTGCGAAGAAAATCGATTTCGGAGCCTTTGGCCCCTTTATCAAGATCGGTGCTGATGGCGCTGTGACGGTGATTTCCAAACATATCGAGTTTGGCCAGGGTACACATGCTGGCCTGGCCGCCATTGTTGCCGAAGAGCTAGACGCCGACTGGTCAAGGGTGCTGGTCGAGCAGTCACCCGCCAATGCCAAGGTCTATCAGAACCTGTTGTTTGGCGCGCAAGGCACAGGTGGATCAACGGCCATTGCCAATAGCTGGATGCAACTGCGTCAGGCCGGCGCCAGCGCCCGGGCCATGTTTGTCCAGGCTGCCAGCACCAGATGGGGTGTTCCCGCTGGCGAAATCACAGTCAAGGACAGCGTGCTCAGCCATGCTTCGGGCAAGAGCGCCAGCTTTTCTGACCTGCTCAAAGACGCCGCCAAGGTCACGCCACCTGCGGCACCGGTTCTTAAGGATCCCAAAAACTTTACCCTGATCGGCACCCAAAAAGTGCGGCGTAAGGACAGTCGGGCCAAGAGCACGGGCAAGGCGGTCTATACTGAGGACATCCGCATGCCGGGCATGCTGATCGCCATGGTTGCCCATGCTCCGCGCTTTGGTGCCAAGGTGGCCAGCTATGACGATACCGAGGCTAAAAAGGTCAAGGGCGTGGTCAAGATCTTCGAGATCGCGACTGGGGTTGCGGTCGTGGCCGAAAATACCTGGGCCGCCAAACAGGGCCGTGACGCGCTAAAAGTGACTTGGGATGAGTCAAAAGCTGAGATGCGCAGCACCCCGGAAATCATCCAATCCTATGCCAAGCTTGCCGCTGCGCGCAGCGACGGTGCAGTGTTTGAGACCAGGGGCGATGCGACCAATGCTTTTGGCGGGCCGCTGCATACAGCCAGTTTCGACTTCCCCTATCTGGCCCATGCTGCCATGGAGCCAATGAATTGCGTGGCCCAGGTCGATAGTCAAAAGGTCAAGCTGACCTATGGCTGTCAGGGCCCCACCATGGACCAGGTCAATGTGGCCAAGGCCATAGGCGTCCTGCCCGGGGCAATCGAAATCGAAACACTGACCACGGGCGGCTCGTTTGGTCGCCGGGCGACGGTCAATGGCGATTACGTGGTTGAGTGCGCCCGGATTGCCAAAAAGATCGGCGGCTTTACCCCGGTCAAGCTGGTCTGGACGCGTGAAGACGACATGCGCGGCGGCCAATATCGGCCAATGGTCCGCCATGATCTGGCCATCAAGATTGGAGCGGACGGCTATCCAGCCGCTTGGCGGCATACTGTGGTCACCCAATCCATCATGAAGGGCAGCCCCATGCCTCAGGGCAAGTTTGAGGCCGCCGCTGTCGAGGGTGCGCTGGGCTCGCCCTATCTAAAGGCCACTCCCGTGGTCGATGGCCAGGTCATCATGGCGCAGTCGCCGGTCTCGGTGCTTTGGTGGCGCTCGGTCGGCGGTAGCCATACGGCTCTGGTGATGGAACATACGATTGATCAGCTCGCCGCCAAGGCGGGAAAGGATCCGGTCGAATATCGCCGTGCCCTCTATACCAAGGCCGATGCCAAGCGGCATTTGGCGGTTATGGATCTGGCCACCCAAAAGGCCGATTGGGGCAAGCCCCTGCCTGCGGGCACAGCCAGGGGAATAGCGGTGCATGAAAGCTTTGGGAGTGTGGTTGCCCAGGTCGCAGAAGTGTCTTTGGTCGACGGCGTACCACGGGTCAGCCGTGTCGTCTGCGCCGTTGATTGCGGCATTGCGATTTCTCCCGACCAGATTGCGGCCCAAATGGAAGGCTCCGTTGCATATGGTCTTTCCGCCGCCCTGTTTGGTGCAATCACACTGAAAGACGGTATGGTCGAGCAGCACAATTTCGATACCTACCGGGTGCTTCGTCAAAACGAGGTGCCAATGGTTGAGACCTATATTGTGCCATCAGGTGCCAATCCCAGCGGCATAGGTGAGCCCGGCACCCCGCCGATCGCGCCTGCGGTCGCCAATGCCCTGCTGGCCTTGACCGGCAAACCCACAACCAGCCTGCCTTTCGTAAAGATCTAACCCAAGAGATCCCCCGGTCGGTCGATGTCGAACAGGCATCCATCGTCCGGGGCCTTGATCAAGGCAAGCTTTGATCCGAGCTGATCTAGGATGTTGCCTGCACCCTGATCGCCGCCGAGATTGCCAATCTGATCAAATAGCGCCCGGGAGATAAGCACCGGATGCCCCCGACGACCGCCAAACTCTGGTGTGGCCGCCAAGGCCCCCTGCCCTATTGCCGCGATCATATCTGTCACCAAGCTTATCGGCACGCGCGGCATGTCGCCCAAAAACACCAAAACGCCGTGCGTTTGGGGATTTAGCACGCGCAAACCCTCGGCCAGAGAGGCTCCCATGCCTAGGTCATGATCCTTAGCCAAGACGGCCTTGATCCGCCCATCTATGGGTAGGCTTTCACCAATTTTTCGGTCTGCACCCCAAACCACCACCACTTCTGCAACAGGGCAGGCCAAGGCCGCATCCAAAACCCAGTCCAGCACAGGTTTTTCTTGATAAACCGCCCGTAGCTTGCCGCCACCAAAACGGCTAGACTTACCCGCTGCCAAAACGATGGCACTCCAGATGGGGTCTGTCATCATGCCTCACTGCTCCCGAATCCGGATCTATCATGCCTGCGTTTGTCACTGCTGCCTATGCCGTCGCCAAGCAAAGCCGTCCCGATCTAATCGACGGGTTGGGCCGCGCAGTACGCTATTTGCGCGTCTCAGTGACGGATCGGTGTGATCTAAGATGCGTTTATTGCATGGCCGAGCACATGGTCTTCCTGCCCAAGGCTGAGGTCTTGAGCCTGGAAGAGCTGGACGTCATGACCAGCAAATTCATCGCAATGGGTGTGCGCAAGATCCGCTTGACCGGCGGCGAGCCATTGGTGCGTAAGGGCATTATGAGCCTGATCGAAAGCTTGTCGCGCCACCTTGCCAGCGGTGCCCTTGACGAGTTGACCTTGACCACCAATGGCACCCAATTGGCCACTCATGCGGCGGATCTTGCCCGGTTTGGCATAAGGCGGATCAATGTCTCGCTCGACACCCTAAAGCCCGACCTGTTTTCCAGCCTCACCCGCGGTGGCCAGATTGCGCAGGTGCTCGAGGGCCTGGACGCCGCCGAGGCTGCGGGTCTAGCGATCAAGATCAATACGGTGGCGCTATTGGGCACCAATCAGGACGAGATACCGGCGCTCATCCGTTGGGCACACGGACGCGGTTTTGACCTGACCTTGATCGAGACCATGCCGCTTGGCGATACCGGCGAAGACCGCACGACGCAGTTCTTATCACTGGCAACGGTGCGCGACCATTTGGCCTCGTTCTGGACCTTGAGCGATATTCCGCTCCAGACCGGGGGGCCGGCACGCTATGTGCGGGTCGAGGAAACCGGCGGCCGACTTGGCCTGATTACGCCGATGTCGCACACGTTTTGCGAGGCCTGCAATCGCGTGCGGCTGACCTGTACCGGCACCTTGCATACCTGCCTTGGTCACGAAGACGAAACCGATCTGCGCGCGGTGCTGCGCGGGCCGCTCGGGGTTGATGGGCTGGGCGGCGCCATTCAACACGCAATTTCACTCAAGCCCAAGGGCCATGATTTTCAGATTCGCGAGGGCTTGGCACCAAGCGTCCAGCGGCACATGTCTCGGACGGGGGGCTAGCATCATGGCCAGGGTCTTGCTGTTTGGTCCCTTGCGCGATCTTGCCGGTTGGCGCGAGCGCGATTTTTACGATGTCAGCGACCTAGCGGGCTTGATAACACAATTTGACCCTGAACTTACCGAGGCCTTGTCTGGACCGGGGGTACAGGTGGCGGTCGATAAGGTGATCGTGCGCGGCAATGCCGTGTTGGAGCAAGGGTCAGAAGTGGCCTTTTTACCGCCCATGAGCGGCGGATGATCAAGCTCCAGACCGAAAGCCTGGATGTCGGCACGCTGATAAACCAGTTTTGCCAAGGTCAGGCCGATATTGGCGGCGTCGTCAGTTTTACCGGTATCGCCCGGCATGAAGATGGACAGGTCACAAGCCTTGAGCTTGAAGCCTATCCAGGTTTTACCGAAACCTGGATCGAAGATCTGGTCTTGGTGGCTAACCAGCGGTTTTCGCTCCTAGGCAGCTTAGTCGTGCACCGGACCGGCTTGATCGCTCCGGGAGAAGCCATTGTATTTGTCGCCAGCGCGGCGCGGCATCGGCGACAAGCGTTTGAGGGGGCAGATTTCTTGATGGATCATCTCAAAAGCCGGGCCCCGTTCTGGAAAAAGCAGCATGGTCCTAGCGGACAGCACTGGATTGAGCCGCGAAGCATAGACTATCAAGACCTTGAGCGCTGGAACACCAGCCCGACCGAAGTGACCTGATGAGGATCCCATTATGAGCACCCTGCCCCCCGGCTTTGGCGGCCGCATAGATGAAAGCTTGGCGCATATTGCGGTGCGGGTCGCGGTCTTGACCGTTTCCGATACCCGCGATGAGGAAAGCGACACCTCGGGCGATCTCTTGGCCAACCGGGTTAGTGATGCCGGGCATGTGCTGGCAGGCCGCGCCATGGTTCGCGATGATCGCACCGCAATTCGCGCCCAGGTTTTGGCCTGGATTGGCTCTGGCCAGATTGACGCCATTGTTACCACAGGCGGCACCGGCCTGACCGGGCGCGATGTAACACCTGAAGCGCTGGAACCCTTATTTGATAAGCGCATTGAGGGGTTTTCCGTGGTGTTTCACATGGTCAGCACCCAGACTGTGGGTCTATCGACCCTGCAAAGCCGTGCCCTGGCGGGGATAATCGGTGGGGTGTTTGTATTTTGCCTGCCGGGTTCCAATGGCGCGGTCAAGGATGGCTGGGACAAGGTGATCAGTGCCCAGCTCAATAGCCGTCACAAGCCGTGCAATTTGGTCGAGCTCATGCCGCGTCTGAACGAGGTCTAGGCCATGACGGCAAAAGATACAGGCCGCCTTAGCCATATTGATGCCACGGGGCGCGCCCGTATGGTCGATGTCTCGCACAAGCCCGATACAGCTCGCGAGGCCGTGGCTGAGGGCATAATCCGTATGGCACCTGCGACCTTGGCCCTGGCTCTGGCCGGCACGGGCCGGAAGGGCGAGGTCATGGCGGTTGCCGAACTTGCTGGGGTTATGGGCGCAAAAAGGACCGCAGACCTGATCCCGCTTTGCCATCCACTGGCCCTGTCCAAGATTGGTGTTGAGGTCACGGAAGCTGCGGGTATTGGCCTAAAGGTCACAGCCAGGGTGCGTACCACTGGGCCAACAGGCGTTGAGATGGAGGCCCTGACGGCGGTCAGTATTGCCTGCCTTACCCTTTATGACATGCTCAAGGCTGCCGATAAGTCCATGACGATCGCGGGGATTTGCCTGATCCGCAAGACCGGCGGAGCGTCTGGAGATTTTCAACGCTCAGAAAGCGGGCCTAGCTGATGAAAAACCTTTCCGTCCATGAGGCGCGCCGCCTTATGCTTGAGAAGGCGCAGCGGCTTGGGTCCGAAAGGGTTGAGCTTGCAGCCGCTCACGGCCGCGTTTTAGCCAAAAGCGTGATTGCCAATCGCGACCAACCGCCGTTTTTTGCCGCAGCCATGGATGGCTATGCCGTCCGGCGCAGCGACCTTTCTCCCACCGGGGCCGTGCTTTTGGTCATCGGCGAGAGTGCTGCGGGCGGCGGATTTGATCGGCCAGTGGCGGCGGGCCAATGCGTGCGTATCTTTACCGGTGCGCCTCTGCCTAGGGACTGTGATCTGGTCATCGTGCAAGAAAGTGTCCGACGCGAAGGCAATCTGGCCCGTATGCCTGCTGATATTGGCACCTCACGCCATATCCGCCCACAAGGCGGCGATTATCTGCAAGGCACGGTCTTGCTGACACCGGGCGAGCGGCTCGATGCTTGGAGACTATCCCTGGCCGCTAGCGCCGGGGCTGCCGTCCTTGACGTCGCCCGGCGTCCAAGGGTGGCGGTATTGTCAACCGGCGACGAACTGGTTGAGCCGGGCCAGGTGCCCCAACCAAACCAAATCTATAATTCGGGTAGTCATGCGATTTGCGCGCTGGTGGAGACCTGGGGCGCACAGGCGCTGCGGCTTCACTGCGCTGCGGACAAGATTGAAGACATTACCGCTGCTGTCTCAGGTCTCTATGTCGACCTGATCCTTACCCTTGGCGGGGCCTCGGTTGGGGATCATGATCTGGTCAAGCCTGCCATGGTCATACTTGGCCTTGACCTGATGGTTCAAACCATTGCCATTCGGCCGGGCAAGCCAACCTGGTTTGGCACATTGCAAGATGGTCGGCGGGTATTGGGCCTTCCTGGCAATCCAGCCTCGGCATTGGTTTGTGCACAGCTTTTCTTGCGGCCCTTGATCCAGGCCATGTTGGGCCAACAGCCGGGGCCAGATATTGAGACCGCCCATTTGGCCTCAGCCCTGCCCGCTCTTGGCACATCGGGCGGGCCCCGTGAGCACTGGAGCCGAGCCGATCTGGAAACCCGCCAAGGCCAGTTATGGGTAAGGCCATTTCGTGATCAAGATTCGTCGCTTGTCACGGTGTTTGCCGAGGCAAGGGCCTTAATGCGGCAGGAGGCCAATGGCGAGGGGCTAGACCAGGGCGCGATTGTCGAGATTGTGCGGCTAGACCGGCTTTAGGCTGGTGGATTCTGGCGGATTTGAATGATCTGGCCCAGGACGCTGATCGCGACCTCCCAGGGTGCCTTGCCGCCAAGATCAAGGCCAATCGGTGCATGCAGCCGGCCAATCTGTTCGGACGTCAGCCCCCCCGCCGTTAAGGCCACAGCCCGCTCGGACAGCCGCCGTCTTGCCCCCAGTAGCCCGACATAGGCAGCGTCTGAAGTTAAAGCTGCCGTGAGCGCAGCATGGTCAGTGTCCATATCATGACTGGCAACCGCTACCGAGGTCCAGGCATCCAGGCCAATCTCGAAAAGGGCCGTTCTC
>JBIIZD010000051.1:0-20128 GCA_044346445.1 Caulobacteraceae bacterium | reverse complement strand
TGGCCCCACCGGCCTTGGCCAGCGTGATCGTAATCGCAGCCGTCAAGGTCGTCTTGCCATGGTCAACGTGACCAATCGTGCCGATATTGCAGTGCGGCTTAGTGCGTTCAAACTTTTCCTTGGCCATTTTCTCAGCTCCGGCCCTCAAGGCCTCTCGTTAGACGTTGCAGGGATAGGGGTTAGTAGGGGTTAAGCGTATTTCTTGATCACTTCGTCCGCCACCACTTGGGGGACGGTTTCGTAATGGTCATAGACCATGCTGAACTGGGCGCGGCCTTGGCTCATGCCACGAAGATTGTTCACATAGCCGAACATATTGGCCAGCGGCACCATGGCGGTCACAACCTGGGCATTACCCCGGGTCTCGGTGCCGGCAATCTGGCCGCGGCGGGAGTTTAAGTCCCCGATCACATCGCCCATATATTCGTCTGGGGTCAGGACCTCGACCTTCATGATCGGCTCAAGCAGCTTGGGCGAACCGCGCTCACGCAGTTCACGGAAGGCGGCGCGGGCGGCGATTTCAAACGCCAGAACGCTGGAGTCTACATCGTGATACGCGCCGTCGATCAAGGTGGCCTTGAAATCGATCAAGGGGAAGCCGGCCAGAAGACCGTTATCCATCACCGATTCCAGACCCTTTTGCACGCCTGGGACGTATTCCTTGGGCACCGAACCGCCAACGACCTTGCTGTCAAACACAAAGCCGGAACCGGGCTCGCCGGGCTCGAACACGATCTTGACCCGCGCGAACTGGCCGGTACCACCGGTCTGCTTCTTGTGGGTATAGTCGATTTCGGCCTTGCGGCTGATGGATTCACGATAGGCCACTTGCGGCGCGCCAATATTGGCATCGACCTTATAGGTCCGGCGCAGAATATCGACCTTAATGTCCAGGTGCAGCTCGCCCATGCCCTTAAGGATGGTTTGGCCAGACTCGTGGTCGGTCGAGACGCGGAAGGAAGGATCTTCAGCGGCCAGCTTTTGCAAGGCAACACCAAGACGCTCTTGGTCGGCCTTGGACTTGGGCTCGATGGCGATTTCGATCACGGGATCGGGGAATTCCATCTTTTCCAAGATCACAGGCGACTTGTTAGGATCGCACAGGGTATCGCCAGTGCGGGTATCCTTCAGGCCAGCCAGGGCGACGATGTCGCCAGCAAAGGCTTCTTTAATGTCTTCGCGGTTGTTGGAGTGCATGAGCAACATCCGGCCAACCCGCTCGCGCTTGTCGCGCGTGGAGTTGAGCAGGCCCATGCCGGTTTCCAGCTTGCCCGAATACAGGCGGCAGAAGGTCAAGGAGCCAACAAACGGGTCATCCATGATCTTGAAGGCCAGGATCGACAAGGGCTCGTCGTCAGACGCGAGACGAACCACTTCTTCTTCGGTCTTGAAATCAATGCCCTTGGTTGGGGGAATATCGACCGGCGAAGGCAGATAATCGACCACGGCGTCGAGCAGGGGCTGAACGCCCTTATTCTTAAACGCCGAACCGCAAAGGATGGGATAGAATGCGCCATTTAAGACGGCCTTACGCAGGCACTTCTTGATCACATCGATCGAGGGCTCTTCGCCGTCCAGATATGCGCCCATGGCGTCATCATCCAGCTCAACCGCGTTTTCGATCATATAGTGACGGGCGGCAATGGATTCTTCCAGCATGTCGGCTGGGATTTCCTCGTCATGATAGTTCGCGCCCAGACCGTCATTTTCCCAAACCACGGCCTTCATGCGCACCAGATCGATCAGGCCGCGTAGGCTAGATTCCGAACCGATGGGCAGCTGGATTGGCACAGCCTTGGCACCCAAACGATCGCGGATGGATTCAACGCACTTGACGAAGTCTGCGCCGATCTTGTCCATCTTGTTCACGAACACGATGCGCGGCACGTTATAACGGTCGGCCTGACGCCAGACGGTTTCGGTCTGGGGCTCAACGCCCTGGTTTCCGTCCAGCACCGCCACGGCGCCGTCCAGAACCCGCAAGGAGCGTTCGACTTCAATCGTGAAGTCCACATGGCCAGGGGTGTCAATAATGTTCAGGCGGTGATCATTCCAGATCGCCGTGGTCGCAGCCGAGGTAATGGTAATCCCCCGCTCCTGCTCCTGCTCCATCCAGTCCATGGTCGCAGCGCCATCGTGCACTTCGCCGATCTTGTGCGACTTGCCGGTGTAATAGAGAATCCGCTCCGTCGTCGTCGTCTTTCCGGCGTCGATATGCGCCATGATGCCGAAGTTACGGTAGTCTTTGATGGGGTGCATGCGGGGCATTGAATGGGCTCTGCGGTAAACGGACGTGTGAGGGGCGGCGAGTGCCGGAAGCGATCTAAATTCGATATGGCCTAGAACAAGACCCGCCCCAGGCCGGGGCCTGAAGCGGGTTGCGGGGGTTTAGCCTAAACCACCCAATTGGAAAAGCCTTGGAAGCGAAACTTTACCAACGATAATGGGAGAAGGCGCGGTTCGCCTCGGCCATCTTGTGGGTATCTTCACGCTTCTTAACGGCCGTGCCACGATTATTCGCAGCATCGAGCAGTTCGCCTGCCAGCTTCTCGGTCATGGTGTTTTCACCGCGCTTGCGCGCAGCGATCACCAGCCAGCGAATGGCTAGGGCGCGGCGACGGTCGGGGCGAACCTCGACGGGCACCTGATAGGTGGCACCACCAACCCGGCGCGAACGCACTTCCACGGCGGGGGAAACATTGTCCAGGGCCGTGTGGAAGGTTTCGAGCGGACCGAGGTCCTTGCGCTTGGCTTCGAGAATATCGAAGGCACCATAGATGATGTTTTCAGCGACGGCCTTTTTACCTTCGTACATGACATAGTTCATGAACTTGGTGACGACCAGATCCCCAAACTTTGGGTCCGGAAGCACTTGGCGTTTTTCTGCGCGACGACGACGCGACATGGCTTATTCCTTGGTCTTAAGGGTTCAGAGCACGGAGCGGTCCAGCGGCCTTGGGCCATCCTGGGAACCACCCCGCAAGATGGGGTTTATTTCGGACGCTTGGTGCCATAGAGCGAACGGCGCTTCTTACGGTCCTTAACGCCTTGCGTATCGAGCACGCCGCGCAGGATGTGATAACGCACGCCGGGCAAATCCTTAACGCGGCCGCCGCGGATCAGGACCACCGAGTGCTCCTGAAGATTGTGGCCTTCACCAGGAATATAGCACACCGCTTCAATGCCCGAGGTCAAACGCACCTTGGCCACCTTACGCAAGGCGGAGTTAGGCTTTTTCGGGGTGGTGGTATAGACGCGCGTGCAAACGCCGCGACGTTGTGGGCAACCCTTCAGCGCCGGGACCTTATTGCGGGTCGGCTTTGGCTGGCGGGGCTTGCGGATTAGTTGATTGACTGTAGGCATCTTGGCTTTCGTTCATGGAGGCGTGTGCCTTTCGGCCGAGGCGCCTCAAAAAGGTCGTGACACAGAAACCCTCTGCGCCGGTGATGAAACGTTCGAAAGCCCGCCTGTCAGAAACAAGTCAATCCGGGACGCAAAACCACGTTCCGGCAAGGCCAAATCCCTCACAGCACACGCCCTTGATACCAAAGCACTAGGGCAGCCCCGAAAAGAGCGCGGTTGATACGCCGAACCACGCCCGACGTCAACCGCAATGGGAGGGGTGCGCTTGGGATAAACCCCCTCCACCGCTTCGCGGTCCCCCTCCCCCTGTGGGGGAGGATTTATCCGTGTTCAATCTTCCCCCATCGGGGGAAGTACCCGCGCAGCGGGGGAAGGGGGCCAGTCGCGTGCTGCCGCCTTCCCCGCGAAGGCGCGGATCCAGTGTGTGGATTACAGGCCTGAGGAAACGGTCTGGGTCCCTCCCCGCGAAGGCGGGGACTGCGCGGGGACGGCGGAAGGGGGGTGGGGTTGGGGGTGGGGTCGGTGCCAGCCCCCTCCACCGCTTCGCGGTCCCCCTCCCTCTGTGGCAGAGGATTTATCCATGTTCAATCTTCCCCCATTGGGGGAAATACCCGCGAAGCGGGGGAAGGGGGCTGAAGGCCGGGGCCAGTGCCAGCCCTCTAACCTGCTGCCGCCTTCCCCGCGCAGGCGGGGATCCAGTGTGGGATTACAGGTCGCGCGAACAGGTCTGGGTCCCTCCCCGCGAAGGCGGGGAAGGCGGCGGAGGGGGCTGAGGGCCGCATCTAGCCCCGTATCGCTTGGTCCATTACCCTAACAAGGTTTGCCGGAGAGATCGACACCATCAACTATTCACAAATTCGCTCGGAAACGACCCGACCATCAGCATATCTGGTGGTGGTCGTTGTGCAGTCGTCTTTGCTTAGAGTAATAAAATAATAGGATGCGACGACAACCAAAAAAATGAAAATTATTGAACCACTATACACTAATACAGTAAAATTGTTCGAAAATTTTTCGATTTGCTTCATATGATCCCCCTATAGTTTAAGTGCTATTTGTGGCCCTGGTTGTTTTGCCATTCTTAGTTTCTGTCGCCGTAGTGCAATCATCTTTCCTTGCAGAACTGAGTCACGATGCGACAAATGATACTACCACTCCCGCTAGCGCTAATGCAGCCACAACAACGACGGGCGCGATGCCCCCACTCACATACTCCAACTCCTCGCCCGTCAAATCGCGGACGTCCATAACCATAGCCGTCATAACAAATCCTACTCGGTGAGCGTGTCAAGGCAGAACCATTGCCCTCCACCGCCTTCCCCGCGAAGGCGGGGATCCAGTGGGTGGATTACAGGTCGCACGAAACGGTCTGGGTCCCTCCCCGCGAAGGCGGGGACTGCGCGGGGAAGGCGGATGGGGGCCGGGGCTGAGGCCGGTACTGGCCCCCTCCGCCGCTTCGGGGTCCCCCTCCCCCCGAAGGCAGGAGGACTGAACACAAAAACAAAACGGCCCCGGATTGCGCCGGGGCCGTCTGTTATTTGCTTGCCAACCTTGCCAGCCTTTAGGCCAGTTCGGCACTCGCCTCGATCGCGATGATGTCGGGCAAGGGCTCGATGGCTTCTTCGCGGCTTTGGGTCAGTTGCTCGTCGCGCTTGGCGGCGATGCGTTGCAGGCCGCGCAGATAAGAGCCGGTACCCGCTGGGATCAGGCGGCCAACGATCACGTTTTCCTTCAGGCCTTCGAGCGTATCGGTCTTGCCATGCACAGAGGCGTCGGTGAGGACGCGAGTGGTTTCCTGGAAGGACGCCGCGGAGATAAAGCTGCGGGTCTGCAGGCTGGCCTTGGTGATGCCCAAGAGGACGGGCTGGGTGATGGCGGGACGGCCACCGCGGGCCTCGGCCTTGGCGTTTTCTTCGTCAAAGTCGGGCTTGTCCAGATGATCGCCCTTGATCAGGCCGGTATCGCCGGGCTCAAGGATTTCGACCTTTTGCAGCATTTGCCGGACAATGACCTCGATATGCTTGTCATTGATCGGCACGCCTTGCAGACGATAGACCTCTTGAATTTCATCGACCAGGAATTCGGCCAGGGCCTCAATGCCGAGGATGCGCAGGATGTCGTGCGGATCGGGATTGCCGTCGATCAGATACTCACCCTTATGGATGGTATCGCCATCGTGTACGGCAATATGCTTGCCCTTAGGGATCAGGAACTCGACGGGATCGCCGCCATCCTCTGGCGTGATCTTGATCCGGCGCTTGTTCTTATAGTCGCGGCCAAATTCGACGCGGCCATCCATTTCGGCAATGACGGCGCAGTCCTTGGGTCGACGGGCTTCGAACAGTTCGGCAACGCGCGGCAGACCCCCGGTAATGTCGCGGGTCTTGGCGCTTTCGGTTGGCAGACGCGCCATGACGTCGCCGGGCAGGACCTCGTCACCATCACCGACCGAGAGCACGGCGCCCACAGGCAGTTGGTAACGCGCTTCACCGCCATTGGACAGGCGCATATAGGCGCCTTCCTTATCGATGACCGCCATGGCCGGACGCAGGTCCGAACCGCGCGGGCTGGCGCGCCAGTCGGCAACCGTCTTGTTGGAGATGCCGGTGGCTTCATCGGCTTCTTCACGCACGGACAGGCCGTCGACCAGGTCCTCATAACGGGCACGGCCCGCGACTTCGGTGATGATCGGGGTGGTATAGGGGTCCCAATCGGCCAGACGCTGGCCACGCTTGGTCGCCTCGCCATCCTTGACCCGCAGACGCGCGCCATAAGGGGGCTTATAGGTTTCCCGGTCCTTGCCATCGACCTGTAGGACGATGAGCATGTTGCGGCTCATGACAATCAGATCGCCTTCGCGTGACGTCACCGTCGCGCCGCCGACAAACTTAACCGTACCGTCATTGGTCGCTTCGAAGAAGGACTGCTCGGCCACCTGGGCGGTACCGCCAATGTGGAAGGTGCGCATGGTCAGCTGAGTGCCCGGCTCACCGATGGATTGGGCGGCAATAACGCCGACTGCTTCACCGATGTTAACGCGGGTGCCACGGGCCAGATCGCGGCCATAGCAGGTCGCGCAGGTGCCGATCTTGGCCTCACAGGTCAGGACCGAGCGCACCTTGACCGACTGAACACCGGCGGCCTCGATCAGGTCGCACATGTTTTCGTCCAGATAGGTATCGGCCGGAATAATGACCTCATTCGTGCCCGGATCGCGGATGTCTTCGGCCGCAGCCCGGCCCAGAACCCGCAGGCCAAGCGACACGAGCGTATCACCGCCTTCAACCACGGCCTTCAGCGTAATGCCGCGCGTGGTGCCGCAATCTTCTTCGACAATGATGCAGTCTTGCGCCACATCGACCAGACGACGGGTCAGATAGCCGGAGTTTGCGGTCTTGAGCGCCGTATCAGCCAGACCCTTACGCGCGCCGTGGGTGGAGTTGAAATACTCCAGAACCGTCAGGCCTTCTTTAAAGTTCGAGATGATCGGGGTCTCAATGATCTCACCCGACGGCTTGGCCATCAGGCCGCGCATACCGCCAAGCTGCTTCATCTGGGCCTGCGAACCACGGGCACCGGAATTGGCCATCATATAGATGGAGTTGATTTCCAGCTCGCGGCCATCAGGGCCGATATGAACCGCCTTTAGCTCGTCCATCATGGCATCAGCCACCCGGTCGGTAGACTTGGCCCAGGCGTCAACCACCTTATTATACTTCTCACCCTTGGTGATCAGACCATCGGCATATTGCTGCTCATATTCCTCGACCAGGGTGCGGGTCTCGGCGACCAGAACCTTTTTACGCTCGGGAATAACGATATCGTCCTTACCAAACGAGATGCCAGCCTTGGCCGCTTCCTTAAAGCCCAGACCCATGATCTGGTCGGCAAAAATGACCGTCGCCTTCTGACCGCAGTGGCGATAGACCGTGTCGATCAGATTGCCGATCTCCTTCTTGGTCAGGGCCTTTTCGACCAGTCGGTGACCGACATTGACGTTCTGTGGCAGAAGCGCGGCCAGCTTCATGCGGCCAGGCGTGGTGTCGATCACCTTGCGGGTAATCTTGCCATCCGGGGTCATTTCGCTAAAGCGCGCCTTGATCTTGGAGTGCAGGGTGACAACCCCGGCATCAAGAGCCGCCTCGATCTCGCCCAGATCGGCAAACAGCTTGCCTTGACCGGGCTCGTTTTCCTTGGACAGGGACAGGTAATAGAGGCCCAGAACAATATCCTGCGACGGCACAATGATCGGGCGACCATTGGCGGGCGACAGGATGTTGTTGGTCGACATCATCAGGACGCGCGCTTCGAGCTGGGCTTCCAGCGACAGCGGCACGTGCACAGCCATCTGGTCACCATCGAAGTCGGCATTGAACGCGGCGCAGACCAGCGGGTGCAGCTGGATCGCCTTGCCCTCGATAAGCTTGGGCTCAAACGCCTGAATGCCCAGACGGTGCAGGGTCGGGGCGCGGTTGAGCATGACCGGGTGTTCGCGGATCACTTCTTCCAGCACGTCCCAGACGGCGGGTTGCTCGCGCTCGACCATACGCTTGGACTGCTTGACCGTGCCCGACAGGCCCTTGGCGTCAAGCCGCGCATAGATGAAGGGCTTGAACAGCTCCAGCGCCATCTTTTTGGGCAGGCCGCACTCATGCAGCTTTAGCTCAGGACCCACCACGATGACCGAACGGCCCGAATAGTCGACGCGCTTGCCGAGCAGGTTCTGACGGAACCGGCCCTGCTTGCCCTTGAGCATATCGGCGAGCGACTTGAGCGGGCGCTTATTGGCACCGGTAATGACCCGGCCACGACGGCCATTGTCAAACAGGGCGTCAACGGCCTCCTGCAGCATCCGCTTTTCGTTGCGGATGATGATGTCAGGGGCCCGCAGCTCCATCAGGCGTTTGAGGCGGTTATTGCGGTTGATCACCCGGCGATAGAGATCGTTCAGATCCGAGGTCGCAAAGCGGCCACCATCCAGAGGCACCAGCGGGCGCAATTCTGGCGGGATGACCGGTACAACGGTCAGGATCATCCATTCGGGCTTATTGCCGCTCTCGATAAAGGCCTCAAGAATCTTAAGACGTTTGGAAGCCTTTTTCTGCTTCATTTCCGAAGGCGTACCGGCCAGCTCTTCGCGCAGGCGCTCGGCTTCCTTGTGCAGATCAATGGCCATCAATAGGCCACGGATCGCTTCTGCACCGATTTCAGCGGTAAAGCTGTCATCGCCGTATTCGTCCTGGCTACGCGCAAAATCGTCTTCGGACAGCAGCTGGTGCTGCTTCAAAGGCGTCAGGCCAGGCTCGGTGACGATATAGTATTCGAAATAAAGGACCCGCTCGATATCCTTGAGCGGCATGTCCAGCATCATGGCGATGCGGCTGGGCAGGGACTTCAGGAACCAGATATGGGCAACAGGGCTGGCCAGCTCAATATGGCCCATGCGCTCGCGCCGAACCCGAGCCAGCGTGACTTCAACGCCGCACTTTTCGCAAATAATGCCCTTGTATTTCATGCGCTTATACTTGCCGCACAGGCATTCATAATCCTTGGTTGGACCAAAGATACGCGCGCAGAACAGGCCGTCACGCTCAGGCTTGAAGGTGCGGTAATTTATGGTTTCCGGCTTCTTGATCTCGCCGAACGACCAGGAGCGGATCTTCTCGGGCGAGGCCAGCGAGATGCGGATCTGGTCAAAGGTCGGGGCGGTTGCCACCGGGTTGAAGATGTTCAGGATTTCCTGGTTCATCGGACTTCCATTTCGTAATCGGGTGCTTGACCCGTCAGGCCCGTAGGCCCTTGGAATTTG
Organism: Caulobacteraceae bacterium; assembly: GCA_044346445.1. Classification (GTDB taxonomy): domain Bacteria; phylum Pseudomonadota; class Alphaproteobacteria; order Caulobacterales; family Caulobacteraceae; genus CAISGS01. The sequence continues at coordinate 10,956 of JBIIZD010000051.1, read as the reverse complement.
GCGGGACCTTCCCCTGCCCCGCTATGGGGACAGGAGAAAGGCCGTATTGGGCGTTCAGATCTAGCTGTTTTCCAGCTCAACATTGAGGCCAAGGGATCGCATTTCCTTGACCAGAACATTGAAGCTTTCCGGAATACCGGCCTCGAACGTATCGTCCCCACGGACGATGGATTCATAGACCTTGGTCCGACCGGCCACGTCATCAGACTTGACCGTCAGCATTTCCTGCAGGGTATAGGCGGCGCCATAGGCTTCCAGCGCCCAGACCTCCATTTCCCCGAACCTTTGACCACCAAACTGGGCCTTGCCGCCCAAGGGCTGCTGGGTGACCAGGCTGTAGGGGCCAATCGAGCGGGCATGGATCTTGTCATCAACAAGGTGGTGCAGCTTGAGCATATAGATATAGCCCACAGTCACCGGACGCTTGAACTGATCACCGGTCTGGCCATCATAAAGGATGGACTGGCCCGAGCGGTTGAGACCGGCCCATTCCAGATGATCCTCAATGTCTTCAATGCGCGCACCGTCAAATACGGGGGTTGCAAAGGGAACGCCCTTGGACAGGTTGCGGGCCAGTTCGACCAGCTCTGAATCCGTTTCTGGCAATTCCTCGTCGGGGCCATAGATTTCGCGCAGACGATTAACCAGCATTTCGCGCTGACCGCCATTGCGCCAGGCTTCCAACAGGTTGGCAATCTGCTTGCCAAGACCGGCCGAGGCCCAACCCAGATGGGTTTCAAAGATCTGACCGACATTCATCCGCGATGGCACGCCCAGAGGATTGAGCACCACGTCAACCGCTGTACCGTCTTCCAGATAGGGCATGTCCTCGATCGGCAGGATCTTGGAGATAACCCCCTTATTGCCGTGACGACCGGCCATCTTGTCCCCGGGCTGAAGCTTGCGCTTCACGGCCACGAACACCTTGACCATCTTCATCACACCGGGCGGCAATTCGTCGCCGCGTTGCAGCTTGTCGACCTTGTCTTCAAAGCGGCTATCGAGACGCTTACGGGCCGCGTCGAACTGGGCGCGCATGGCTTCCAGCTCAGCCATGGCCTTTTCGTCTTCGAGCGCAATCTGCCACCAAAGGCCAGGCGAGATTTCCGCCAGCTTTTCAGCCGTGATCTCACCGCGTCCCAGACCCTTGGGGCCCGAAACCGCGACCTTGCCGATAAACAGCTCATAGAGACGGCCGCTGATATTGCGGTTCAGGATCGCAAACTCGTCGTCGCGGTCCTTGCCCAGACGGTCGATTTCCTGGCGCTCAATGGCCATGGCGCGCTCGTCTTTTTCAACGCCGTGACGATTAAAGACCCGCACCTCGACGATGGTGCCGGCAACCCCTGGCGGCAGGCGCATGGAGGTGTCACGCACATCCGAGGCCTTTTCACCAAAGATGGCGCGCAGCAGCTTTTCTTCTGGCGTCATTGGGCTTTCGCCCTTGGGCGTGACCTTACCGACCAGAATATCGCCCGGCAGGACTTCTGCACCAATGGCCACAATCCCGGCTTCATCGAGATTGCGCAGAGCTTCTTCACCGACATTGGGGATGTCGCGGGTGATTTCTTCGGGGCCCAACTTTGTATCGCGGGCCATGACTTCAAATTCCTCGATATGGATCGAGGTAAAGACGTCATCGCGCACAATGCGTTCGGAAATCAAGATGGAGTCTTCGAAATTATAGCCATTCCAAGGCATGAAGGCGACCAGGGCATTGCGCCCCAAAGCCAGCTCGCCCAGATCGGTCGAGGGACCGTCGGCAATAATATCGCCAGCCACGATCCGGTCGCCGACCCGCACCAATGGGCGCTGATTGATACAGGTGTTTTGGTTCGAGCGCTGGAACTTGGACAGACGATAGATATCGACGCCGGGCTTGTTTGGATCGGTTTCCTCGGTGGCGCGGATAACGATACGCGTACCATCGATCTGTTCGACAATGCCGGGGCGACGCGCAACCACGGTGGCGCCGGAATCGCGGGCCACAATGCCTTCCATGCCGGTCCCGACCAGGGGCGCATCGGACTGCACCAGAGGCACGGCCTGACGTTGCATGTTCGAGCCCATCAAGGCGCGATTGGCGTCATCGTTTTCCAAGAACGGGATCAGGGCCGCAGCCACCGACACCACCTGCTTGGGCGACACATCCATATAGGTGACCATGTCGCGCGAGGTCAGGCTCACATCGCCATTGATCCGGCAAGGCACGAGATCCTCGATGATCGCGCCCGTAGCGTCCAGCTTGACATTCGCCTGGGCGATGACGTGCTTGGACTCTTCCATGGCCGACATATAGGTGACAGTCTCGCCCGCCACGCCATTGATCACCTGGCGATAAGGGCTTTCGATAAAGCCGTACTTATTGACCACAGCATGGGTCGCCAGCGAATTGATCAGACCAATATTGGGGCCTTCTGGCGTTTCAATCGGGCAGATGCGGCCATAATGGGTTGGGTGCACGTCGCGCACTTCGAAGCCAGCCCGCTCACGCGTCAGACCGCCTGGGCCAAGTGCCGACAGGCGGCGCTTATGGGTAATCTCGGACAGGGGATTGGTCTGGTCCATGAATTGCGACAGCTGCGAGGAGCCGAAGAATTCACGCACCGCCGCCGCTGCTGGCTTGGCATTGATCAGGTCGTGCGGCATGACCGTGTCGATATCGACGCTGGACATACGCTCCTTGATCGCCCGCTCCATGCGCAGCAGGCCAACCCGGTACTGGTTTTCCAACAGTTCGCCGACCGAACGCACCCGGCGATTGCCCAGATTATCGATATCGTCGATTTCGCCGCGACCATCGCGCAGGCCAACCAGGGTCTGAAGCACGGCCAGCACGTCTTCCTTGCGCAGGACCCGCATCTCGTCGGAAGCGTCTTGTTCCAGGCGCATATTCATCTTGACCCGGCCAACCGCCGACAGGTCATAGCGCTCGGAGTCAAAGAACAGGCTCTTGAACATGGTCTCGGCCGCTTCCACGGTCGGTGGCTCGCCGGGACGCATGACGCGGTAAATGTCGAACAGGGCATCTTCGCGGGCCGAGTTCTTGTCCACGCGCAGGGTGTTGCGCATATAGGCCCCAACCGTGACATGGTCGATGTCGAGCACATCAATCGTGGTAAAGCCTTGTTCGGCAAGCGTCTCGATCGCAACCGCGTCCAGCTCGTCGCCCGCCTCGGCATAGATTTCGCCGGTCTCGTAATTGACCGCGTCGCGGGCCAGATAACGCGTGACCAGGGCGTCTGGGGCCAGAAGTAGGGTCTTGACCCCGCCATCAGCAAACTTCTTGGCCGCGCGGGCGCTGATCTTTTGACCAGCGGGCGCAATCTCTTCGCCCGTATCGGCATCGACCAGGGCAAATTCTGGCTTCACACCGCGCCAGCGCTCTGGCTTATAGGGCGTGGCCCAACCGCCATCGCGCTTTTCATAAGGCACGACATCATAGAAGGTGGTGAGGATTTCTTCGCCGTCCATGCCCAGCGCATAGAGGAAGGTGGTCGCAGGCAGCTTGCGGCGGCGGTCGATACGCACATAGACCACATCCTTGGCATCGAATTCAAAATCGAGCCAGGAGCCGCGATAAGGAATGATCCGAGCCGCAAACAACAGCTTGCCAGAGGAATGTGACTTGCCCTTATCGTGGTCGAAAAACACGCCGGGCGAACGGTGCATTTGCGAGACGATAACCCGCTCCGTGCCATTGACGATAAAGGTGCCCTTGTTCGTCATGAGCGGAATATCGCCCATATAGACGTCTTGTTCTTTAATATCCTTGACCGAGCGTGCGCCGGTTTCTTCATCCGATTCAAAGACAATCAGGCGCAACTTCACCTTAAGCGGCGCGGCATAGGTCATGTCGCGCTGGGTGCACTCTTCCATGTCGTATTTGGGCGGCTCAAACTCATAGGACACATATTCGAGCACGGCGCGCTCGTTAAAGTCCTTGATCGGGAACACCGATTTGAACACGGCCTCAATGCCTTCGTCGCGGCGGTCCGCTGGGCGGACTTCGCGCTGAAGGAATTGTTCGTAGGAAGAGCGTTGAACCTCGATCAGGTTCGGCATGGTCACGGCTTCAGGAATGCGACCGAAAGACTTCCGGATCCGCTTTTTGCCGGTAAATGATTGCGCCATTGATGTTCCCTAAGCGCAGGTTTCCCCGCGCAATATGTGTGTCCAGGCATCCGCCCTCGGCTTACGCTCCCTGTAACAGGAGGCGCCGGACGCCGGAAATGGCCCCTGACAGCGTCAAGGGCGCCCCTTCGCGCAGGTCGGAGGGCGGCTGACCGCGCCTCGGGGCGTATACGCGAACGCCAGCGGCCGAAGACTCGACACACAAAGCTCTCGCGAGCCGCATCCCTTAGGCGGTTTTATCCCCGATGGAAAGAGCCAATATGCAGGGGGATAGATTTTGATTGGCAACGAAGGGGTCAAGGCCTGACCGGCTGCCCCCTGCCCCGCAAGCGCGGGTGGAGGGGCGGCGGCGGCGGCGGTTAGATCAGGCCTTCGTCCTCGTCTTGGCCAAGCATTAGATTTAGGTTCTGAACGGCTGCGCCGGACGCGCCCTTGCCGAGATTGTCAAGCAGGGCCACAAGCCTTACCTGGCCCTTGGCGGCATTGCCAAACACATAGAGCTTCATCAGGTTGGTCCCATTCAAGCCTTCGGGATCGAGGGTCGCCATCGCTTGCGTCTCTTGCAAAGACGCCACCTTGACGAACCGCGCCCCGGCATAGGCCGCCGACAAGGCCTCATGCAATTGTTGCGGCGTCGGCAGGCCGGGCATGGCCCAAAGCTGTAAGGGCACCTCGACCATCATGCCTTGGGCATAGCGTCCCACCGAAGGGGCAAACAGCGGCCTGCCCGTTAGCTGCGCATGGACCTGCATCTCATCCACATGCTTGTGCTCTAGGCCCAAGCCATAGATCCGATAGGGCACGCGGGTGAAATTGTCTGCGGTCTCGTCCTCAAATTCGGCAATCATGGCCTTGCCGCCGCCGCTATAACCCGACACGGCATTGACCGTCACAGGCCAATCAGCCGGAACCAATCCCGCCGCGATCAGGGGCCGCATCAAGCCGATAAAGCCGGTAGGAAAACAGCCGGGGTTAGACACCCGCGCGGCATTGGCTATGGCCTCGCTCTGGCCAGCCGCCATTTCAGCAAAGCCATAGGTCCAGTCCGGCGCGGTTCTGTAGGCGGTCGAGGCATCGATCACTCGGGTGGTGTGATTATCAATCATGCCAACAGCCTCGCGCGCCGCATTATCCGGCAAGCACAAGATCACCGCATCGGCGCAATTAAGCGCATCAGCCCGGGCGCTATTATCCTTGCGGTGCGCCTCGCTCAAGGAAATCAAGGACAGATCGGTTCGGCCCGCAAGCCGCGCCCGGATCTGCAAGCCCGTCGTGCCAACCTCGCCGTCTATGAATACCTTATGGGTCATGCCCTGATCCTTACATGAAAAAGGCGCCTCGGAAAACCGAAGCGCCCTTCTGACAGCCAAACGGCGATCTGATCCTAACGCCCAGGCGACACAGTGCCGAAGTTTGGCAGCGGCGGGCTTTACGAGACCCAGCCCTCAAGGGCCTACCATACGCGCTCAGGCTCGTCCAATGCCACCACCTCGTATTTGGCGCGGAGCACATTGATCACCTTTTGGACGTGAGGGCCATCCTTACGGGACTTAACCTGGTGCCGCATTGACGAAAAGGTGTCGATCTTCACCCTTTCGCCGCCATCCATGATCCAAATCCATGAATCCCCTTGAAGGCCAGACTGGGTATCGGCAAAACAGCTCTCAATCAGATCAACAATCGCTAAGTGTTCGTCAGGGTATTCACCCGTATATTTGATTTCTGCAAAAATCAGTTCAAAAAGATCGTCGCCGTCCATGTTGTCTTCCATACCGAGGTATCCTTATTGACCACCCCTTTAGCGGTTACAAAAAAGGGCTGCGATTTCTCGCAACCCCCTGAATTTTGAACGAAAGACAGACTTTTCGTATTAACGCTTCGAGAACTGGAAGCTGCGGCGGGCCTTGGCCTTGCCGTACTTTTTGCGCTCAACGACGCGGCTATCGCGGGTCAGGAAGCCGTGGGGCTTCAACAGGGTGCGCAGGCCGGGTTCGTAATAGGTCAGGGCCTTGGACAGGCCGTGACGCACAGCGCCCGCCTGGCCGGACAGGCCCGAGCCCTCGACCGTGACAATGACGTCAAACTGGCCAAGACGATCAGTCACTTGCAAGGGCTGGGCAATCATCATGCGCAGCACGGGGCGAGCAAAATAGATGGTCTGGTCACGGCCATTGATCGTGATCGCACCCTTGCCGGGCTTGATCCAGACGCGAGCAATGGCGTTCTAGCGCTTGCCGGTGGCATAGGCGCGGCCCTGGGCATCAATCTTGGGCTGAACCGGGGCTTCGACCGGGTTCGAGGACAAGCTTTGCAGGGCGTCAAAACCTTGAGCTTCGGTCATGGCTTATGCGCTCCGGGTGTTCTTAGAATTCAGGCCCGCAAAGGCAATAACCTGCGGGTTCTGAGCTTCATGCGGGTGTTCAGCGCTGTTATAAATGCGCAGGTGGGTCATTTGGCGACGGGCCAAGGGGCTTTCCTTGGGCAGCATGCGCTCGACGGCCTTTTCAAGCACGCGCTCTGGGAACTTGCCGGACAGGATATTGCCTGCTGTGCGTTCCTTAATGCCGCCGGGGTGGCCGGTGTGCCAGTAATAGGTCTTTTGCTCCAGCTTACGGCCGGTCAGCTTGACCTTGTCGGCATTGATCACAACGACAAAGTCGCCGCAATCGACATTGGGTGTATAGTCGGGGCGATGCTTGCCGCGAAGACGCATGGCGATGAAGGTTGCCAGACGGCCAACAACGGCGTCTTGGGCATCAATCAAGATCCACTTCTTCTCGACGTCCGCCGGCTTCAGGGAAACCGTAGTCTTGGTCGTCATGGGACAGGTCCATTGTATTGCGATAGGCCAAAAATCGGCGCCACCGGATTGAGGGCTGCTGCTACAAGCCAGCCCCAACCCTGTCAATACATAGATTCAAGCCTTGGCAAAAATCCCTTATTAGATAAGGAAATTTGCGTTAAGGTAAAATAATACCATACGCTTTTTAGGCCCGCCGCGCCCGCCAGGCGAGCACCACCGCCGCGGCCAGCACCAGCGCAGCCCCTGCCTGGTGCACAATCCCCATCCAGACCGGGACCCGCGCCATCAGGGTCGCAATGCCAAAACCGGCTTGCAAAACCACCAGACTGGCCAAGAGGACAGCCAGCCCCTTGGCGGTGGAGGCCAGCCTCTGAGACCTTACCCCAGGGGCGGCAAAGGCAAGGCTAAGGCCAAGCAGGATATAGGCCCCCATACGGTGATGAAACTGAACCGCGGCCTGGGCATGGAACGGCCAGAACCCCTGCCCGGCTGTATAGTCCTTGGGGAAGAACTGGCCATTCATCAGCGGCCAGTCATTATAAATCAGACCAGCATGATTGCCCGCAACCAGTGCGCCAAGCAGGCTTTGCAGATAGACAAACCCCAATAGCGCCGCCGCCGCCAGCGGCCATGCTGATCGGCGGTGCGGTGCCCTAGCCTCGCCATAGGCCGCTTCCAGCGCCGTCCAGATCAGCCCCATGAACAAGAGCAGCGCCAAGCCCAGATGCACGGTCAACCGCTCAGGCGCAACCGAGACCCGGTCGACTAGGCCACTGGCCACCATCCACCAGCCGACCAGACCCTGAAGTCCGCCCAGACCCAGCAAGGCCCAGCACCGCCAGATCAAGCGGCGCGGTATCTGTTTCAGAACGAGCAACAGGACAAACGGCAGGGCAAAGGCTGCGCCTATAAGGCGGCCGAGCAAACGGTGCGCCCACTCCCACCAAAACAGCACCTTGAACGCCTCAAGGCCCATGCCCTTATTGATCAGTTGGTACTGCGGAATGGCCTGGTATTTGGCAAATTCTATGGCCCAGGCCTGGGCATTAAGCGGTGGCAAAACCCCTGTGACCGGCTTCCATTCGGTAATGGACAGGCCAGAGCCAGTCAGGCGCGTCGCCCCACCAACCACCACCATGGCCAAAACCAGACAGACCATAAACAACAGCCAGGCTGCGACCAGGCGCGAGCGATCAGAACGGGGCGAAGAAAACATCGATAGGCCGCTTTCCCTGAGGAGATTTGACACAAAAGGACCTAGACCGACAGGGCGCTGGCGTCCATGCCCCGTGACGCGAGGTCGCGCCTGTGTCATAGGGCGAGGCCTTTTTGCGATTTGTCCTGTAATGGAATATTTATGAAACCCCGGATCAAGAAGATTATTGGCGGCCTTGGCATATTGGTTTTTTTGGCGGGCTATATCGCCCTAGCCACGACCATAGGCGGTCTCTTGCCAGACCTGATCCTTGTCAAGGCGATCTATTATACTGTGGTTGGCATTGGCTGGGGTATACCGCTGATCCCGCTCCTGACCTGGATGGGCAAGGAGGATTAGGGCGTTTAAATCTTCTGGTCGGAGCGAGAGGATTCGAACCTCCGACCCCTTGACCCCCAGTCAAGTGCGCTACCAGGCTGCGCTACGCTCCGACAGAAGAGCGAGCCTTATAGGCAGGCTAAGAGCGCGCCGCAATCGCAAATCTTGTCAAATCGGATTGGGGGCAAAACTTCGCCTCAGGACGGGTCCAGAACCTTGTCGAGCCGGGCCTTGGCCTCAGCCAGGGCCTCCACCGTGCGCTGTAAAACATTCGGCGCCATGGCTTGGCCGGGGTCTATGTCATGATCGGCAATCGCCGCAGGGGGCGCGTGGACCTGCCCATCACTGGCTGCAAGAATGCGCTGAATACCATGCTCGCGATATAAGAGGCCAACACCCCGGATCGTATAGCCATCGCGGTGCAAAAGTGCCTGAATGCCGCGCAACATGACAATATCTTGCGGACGGTAAAAACGCCGCCCGCCAGCGCGCTTCATCGGCCTGATGAAGGAGAACTTGGTTTCCCAAAATCGCAGGACATGTTGCGGCACGCCGATCGCTTCGGCGGCCTCGGATATGGTGCGGAAGGCCTCTGGCCCCTTGGACATATCCAACCCCTGAATTAGCGGCCCAAGGCCTTGTCAATTCGCGCCTTGATCACCTGAGATGCCCGAAAACCGATCACCCGGCGCGGATTAATGGTCGCCGGTTCGCCCGTCTTTGGATTGCGCCCTAGACGCTCGCGCTTGGCACGGACCTGAAAGACCCCAAAGCCAGACAGTTTCACAGTTTGCCCCGCCTCAAGCGCTTCGGCCACCAGATCAAGCGTACGTTCGACCAAAACGGAGCCATCCTGGCGGGTCAGGCCCACTTCCAGATGAACAGCTTCACATAGATCAGCGCGCGTCAGTGTCTCAGTCTTCATAAGCGATGCCCCCACATCTTAGTTGCAGTCTTCTCATTGCCTCGACAAGCTGCGCAAGTCAAAGGGTTAGACGTATTAAAACACCGGATATCTAAAGTCGCAATACACAAGCGCCCCAGGTCAGGCCGCCGCCCATGGCCTCAAGCAACACCATGTGTCCAGGCTTGATCCGGCCATCCTCTATGCCATGCGCCAAAGCCAACGGGATTGAGGCGGCCGATGTATTGGCATGGATCGCAACGGTCGATATGACCTTATGCTCATCAAGCCCGATGCGACGGGCCACACCTTCAAGAATCCTTTGATTGGCCTGGTGCGGTACGAACCAGTCAATCTGCGCGATCGACACGCCCGCTGCGGCGGCCGACAATTCAATGGCCTCGGAAATATTGATCACGGCTTGACGGAAAACCTGATTGCCCAGCATCCGCAACTTGCCGGTCGTTCCGGTGGTTGAGGGGCCGCCATCGACAAAGAGCAGATCAAGCTTTGTGCCGTCGGCACGCAGGCTAAAGCCGAGCAGGCCTCGATCGGCGGTCGTGCCGTCACCGAGCTGGCCCTCCACCACCACAGCCCCTGCCCCATCGCCAAACAGCACGCAGGTGCCGCGATCGCTCCAGTCCATCAAGCGGGTCATGGTCTCAGCCCCAATGACCAAGGCGCACTTGGCCAGCCCACGCGCGACAAAACCATCCGCAACGGACAAGGCATAAACAAACCCAGAGCAGACCGCCTGAACATCGAAGGCAATCCCGACCGGTGCACCAATCTTGGCTTGAACCATGGTCGCAACCGATGGAAAGGTCAGGTCCGGCGTGGTGGTTGCCACAATGATCAGATCAACATCCTGAGCCGTTCGGCCAGCAGCGCTTAGGGCCTTGAGCGCCGCCTGTGTCGCCAGATCGGAGGTGTATTGCCCCTCGGCGGCCCTGTGCCTTTGGCGAATCCCCGTGCGCTCGACGATCCATTCATCACTGGTATCGACCGTTTTTGCGAGTTCGGCATTGGTGACAACATCGTCGGGCAGATAGCCGCCTACCCCGGTCACTACGCTGCGCAAGATCGGGTTGGTCATGCCTGGGCTTCCGAAGGGGGCAATTGAGGTTCAGCGTGTAGGACGGATTCGAGATGATTGATCTTAGCCGAAATTTCTTCGGCATAGCCACTTCTCGCCAGACTGGCGGCGACCTTGATCGCATTCGCAAAGCCCTTGGCATCGCTGCTACCATGGCTCTTGACCACAACGCCATTGAGGCCAAGCAATGGGCCGCCATTGACAGAGCTAGGGTCTAGCTTGGCGCGCATCTTCCTCAATCCGCTTGAGGCCAAAAGGGCACCGAGCATGGATAAGGGGCTGGCCGTTAGGGCAAGGCGCATCTCACCGGCAAAGAATCTGGCCATGCCTTCTGCGGTTTTCAGCGCAATATTGCCGGTAAAGCCGTCTGTGACCACGACATCAACCGTCCCCTTGGCCAGATCCGTGCCCTCAACAAACCCATGATAATTGAGGTTCAGACCCGCCTCGCGCAGCAGCCTATTGGCCTCGCGCACCTCGTCATG
>JBIIZD010000135.1:0-5268 GCA_044346445.1 Caulobacteraceae bacterium | reverse complement strand
CCGCCTCCCAAGGGGGTTGGGCGGCGGGTTAAGCATCAGGACCGGCTCAAACGGGGGTAAAGGCCGATCCTCTTCAGGCCCTCACCCTAAAAAGCGATGGGGACCCGGAAGCTGATACTGGTATCGGGCGCATCGGGCGTCGTGCCGAACTGGAAGGCCGTGCTGATCGAAACCCGGTCCGAAAGCCGATAAGACACCCCCAGCGAAAGCCCGCCGATCTGGACGCTCTTGGATTTCACCTTGGTTGTGCCGATCTCCAAAACCGTCGGCATCAGATAGCTGTGGCGATAGGCGACCGAATAAGAAAACCGCTGATTGACCGCAAAGCCATAGCCAAGGCTCAAGGACATGGACCCGCCCGGGATCACCTTGCGCAGATACACCCCATCAATGGTTTTATTGATATTGGTCGTTAAGCCGCCCAAGGCACTGGCCGTAATGAAGAACACGGCTGGATCGGTTGGATAGATCATGGTCAGGCTGGGCTCGGCCGTCCAGTAGCCGGAACCCGTGGCCAGGTGCTGTGCGACGCCGAAACTGTCGCGCCCGATGGTAAAGGGACTGGTGCCCGTATCGCTCTTAATCCTTAGCCCACCGATAAACACCGGATGATCAGGCTTGAGGCGATTGAACTGATAGCGCGCCGCCACTTCGACATCGCCAAGGTTTTGGTCGGACAGCGAAATCTCACGCCGGACCTGGGTGTCGCGCTGCTGCACCACGCCAATGCGGTCTGCTCGCCAGACATAGGGCACGCGCGCCTCGATCTCTAGGCGCCGCAACAGACCATAGCGGGCCGTCATGGCCACCGATTCTGCGGCCCTGAGCGTATTGCTGGCCTCGATCACACCAAGCTGCACGCCCGGGACAATCTCAACCCCGCGAAAGACCAGAATATTCGAGCCAGAATAGGTGTAATCCGCCGAGGGCTCTAGGGTTAGATGATGCAAGGGCGTTAAGACCGTTGCCTCTGGCGGGGTGGCGGCCATCGGCGCGGGTACTGGGGCAGCGGCCGGTGCCTGCCCAACAGGCTGGTCAGGCATGGGCGCGGCGGGCTGGGCGGCCGTTCCGGGCGGAGCGTTCAGACTGGGCTGCGCCGCCACCACAGGCTCGCCCCGTCCGTTCAGAGCCGCCAAGATGGTGTCGGACTCGACCCGAAGCGGGTTGATTTCCGACGTTCTGACACTCAGTTGATCCTGCTGCGCCTTGATCTGACGCCGCTGTTGCAAAAGTTCAAGATCTTGGTCAGCAATCTTCTGTTCCTGAGCCGATAACTGGGCTTCAAGGCGAGCAAGGCGGGCCTCAAGACCAGGCGAGACCTGGGCTTGAGCACCGGCAGCAGGCCCTGCCATGATAAGGCCCATAGGCAGGCTGGCACAGGCAAGGGCTGCCAGATTGGCGCGGTTCATAGAACCTCTCCTGATTATAGAAATCTTGAGTAAGAACCGCTAGTCTTAGGACGGACGAACGCCGACGCCGTCCAGACGGGTATTATAGCCGCCGCTGGGCGATGCAGGGATGAAGGCGGGATGCGGCACCCAAGGCTTGCCACCAGCGACATCTTCCAGGGTTTCCAGATTCATCAGCTTGACCCGTTGCGGGCCACGGAAGGACAAGAGTTTGCGACGACCAAGCAGCGACAAGGTCCGACTGACCGTCTCAACCGTCAAGGCCAGATAATCGGCAATATCCGCCCGTCCCATGGGCAGATAGATGTAACCGTCGGAGTCGGCCTGTCCATCCATACGCAGCAAAAAGCCTGCAACCCGCTCGCTTGCGCTACGAAGGCCCAGAAGCTCAATCCGCCCCTCTGCCGCATCAAGCGCCGTGAGCAAAACCTCGCGGGCAGATCCTTGCGTGGCCAGTAAGGTGTCGTCACGTCCATCAAGCAAGGCCCGGTCATAACGGGTCACGCAAACGTCTGTAACCGCCTCAGCGCTGGTGCGACGAACCGGGGCCTCTAGGCCAACCACGTCACCAACAAAATAGAAGCCCGTCACCTGACGGTGGCCATCAGGCAGATAGCGGCAGGTCCGCAAGACCCCGCTCGATACGACAAACCAATCCAGCGCGGCATCGTCTTCGGCATACAAGGTTTCGCCCCTGCGTAGCTCCTGTCGGGCTCCACTGGCCGCTTTTTCAGCTTGCAATGACTGACGTTCACTATGGTTGCGGGAAAATTGCATAAGACACCCTCCGTTATGGTGAAATCGTGTTTAACCAACGAATCGCAAATTTGATATTAGTAACTATACTTAGGGCCATGGGCACTTCAGATTAATCTGGATTAATTTCAGCTAAAAAATGAGAACCTATCAGACCGGGCCATCAAAAATTCAAAGCCTTGAAAATAATCATTTGGAATTTCTATGGCTTCCATTATTTAAAAGTGATAAATATCATTTTGTGTTTCAACAGAGGCATAATTAGAGATTTTTGTCTATTTCTCTATTAGCCCTATGCCTCAGCGGCTGGTTCTAAATATCTGAAAAGGGGTGCAATAGTTATGGGTGTGCTTCAGACCGCTGGTCTCGCGCAGGCGGCGTTTGAACGTTGGATAGACCTGGCATCCTATTGCCCTATTCCGGTTAGGATTACCGACCTAGAGGCAAGACTGGTGTATGATAATGCGGCTTGGCGCAAGCTGACCAATCTGGATCAAGCCCGCAGCAATGTCCTTGGCTGGCTCGACGTCATACAACCCATCCAGAGGACCGAGGTGCTTGGCCGCCTGCTCGATCCCGATGCGCCCGCCGACCAGACCAGCCTTGTCTATGCCCTCACCTGCGGTCAGTCTGTTTGCGAATTGCTCAGTTCCTGTCACGATCATCAGGGCCGCAGCATCGGCCACATAGCGTTTATCAGCAAGACCGCGAGCACGGCTGCGGCTGCCAGCAACGCCTCATCTAAGCATCAGGCTGGCGGCCTGAACGCCTATGGGCCGGGCCAGTATAACCCAACCATTCATGCAGCGGCCGCTCTGGTCAATGATGTCAGCCTCCCGCTTATGGCAACCACAGCCTATGTCCAGGCCGCGCAAAACCATATTGCGTCGGGCCTCGCCTCAGACCTTGAACAGGCCGGTCGCACCCTAACCCATGCTGTGCAAGACGCGGTTCAGGCCATCAGTCACCTGCGCCGCCTTCGCGCTGTCCTGATCCAGGGCCAACCTTATTTCGAGCGCTCAGACCTTTGCGCCCTGCTAAAAACCGTGATCGCGGACTGCCAAACGCTTTGCCAACAGCTCGGCGTGAGCCTTGAGGTCAAACTTGATCGTGGCCCCTGCATGGCCAGCCTTCAGGCCAATCAAATCTATGAGGTGCTAAAACAATTGATCGGTCACTGCCTTGAGCACTCAAGGCGCCACCAACCGGCCAAGATTTTTGTTGAGCTTGAACCCGCCCCGCAAGACCATTGGCAAATCACGATTGGCACTGAGGGGCTGCAAATTCCGACACCCATGCCAGACTGGGACCCTAATCAAACCAGCCTCGCCATCGCATCGGCGCGGGCCATAATCCGCGACCATGACGGTAAGCTGATCACGGAGCCATCGACCCGGGCGGCCAAGACCATGATCTACAGGATTCTTATCCCGATCTTTGCCGAGGGTTAGGCCCATGCCGTTGGAAATGGTCTATATTGTCGATGAGTCCGACCGGGTTCGCGCCAGCCTTGGAACACTGCTGACCAGCGTGGGCCATAAGTCCGAACACTATAAATTCTGCGAGACGTTTTTAGAGGCGGCCCCCCGTTTGGTTGGCGGCTGCGCCCTTGTCGACTTGTATTTGTCCGGGATAGACGGATTGAGCGTAATCCATCGGCTCGAAGCGGTAAATCCAGGCCTGCCCGCGATCGCCATGGCCACAAGCGGCACGATTAATACAGCCCTGAGCGCCGTGCGGGCCGGGGCGATTGATTATCTGGAGAAACCCTTCACACCCAACCTGCTGTTGCGCAGCCTAGCCAAGGCGCTGGATTTTCGCCGGCGCACGCGCAAGATCTCAGACCAGCGCCGTCAAGCCCAGATCCTCACCAACCGCCTAACCGCACGCGAGATGGAAATCTTTCAGTTCCTCGCCGCGGGTCAAAGCAATAAGGGCATTGCACGTCAACTGAATATCAGCTCGCGCACGATTGAGGTCCACCGCGCCCATATTATGGAAAAGCTTGAAGCCGCCAGCCTGCCCGCGGCCCTTCAGATCGCCCTGACGGCGGGGGTGCTCAATCCTCACGACGAAGACTGAACCGTCCTAGTGCAGCAGCGCGCTGCCATGATACTGCCGCCCAGCGCCACGGGACAGGTCCGACAGATTGACCGTCCATAAGTGCCCTTGCAGGTCATGATCTGGGGTCTTGGAAAGATCCTTGCCCAATTGCCCGGCCAAGCGCGTGCGCATATTGGCATTCATATAGCGCTGAAAGGCTTGCAGCATCCGAGGCGGCGCGACCAGTACGATGGCCTCATAGGCACCCATGCTCAGCAGACTATCGACCCGCTCCAAGATCTGAACCGCAAAGGCGCGTATAGCGCGATATTGCAGACCCATCTTGGGCTGGACCTGGTGGCGGCGAACGCCGTGGCTGGCAAAATTGACCGTATGCCCCGTCCGTAAGGCCCGGCGGCCAACGCCAATTGCCGGATCGGGCGCCAGAAACTCGAACGTCACAAAAGCACCATCCTCAACCCTTTGCCGAACAAGCCGCGCGCGACTGGCATCAGCAATCACATAGCAAATCCGTTTCATTACCCTGAAATCCTCGCAAACTGGATTAGGACCAAGCGCTGGAACACGGGCGATTGAAATGATTTGGGTCAGCATGGCCGGCCCCATCGGCCCAACCCATGATTCAGATCAGTGTTCAGGCTGCAATATAAACCTGGATGCCATGCGCCGCGCGCTCGATAGCCGCGAAAATGCTGAGCCTGATCCGCCCGCTTAAAAAATATCAAATATTATTGTCTTCAAATTTTCTAGGCTCTCCACTTTGGCGAGGTGAGCCGTGAAGATTCTGGTAGCCTATTATTCGAGAACAGGAACCACGGCGCGCACCGCCAAGACGCTGGCCAACAGGCTGGGGGCCGATTGCGATCGCATAACCGAGGATGGGCGCTACCAGGGTGCCCCAGGGTTTGGCCGCGCCTATCTGGACGGACTGACCCATTGCGCCTGCCCGATAAACGCAAGAATCGACCCCAGCCGCTATGACTATCTGGTTGTCGGCGGTCCAATCTGGTCCGCGCACATGGCCAGCCCCTTGAGGCAA
>JBIIZD010000134.1:0-5303 GCA_044346445.1 Caulobacteraceae bacterium | reverse complement strand
TAAAAGGCCTGCCAATCGGCCAGCCTTGGCAAGGCTTGGCTCAGCGGCGGCGGCCTTTGCTTGCATTTTCAAAAAGGCCGGGGTCTCGACCAGGCCGCTGCGCAGGTAAAAGGCGACCACAGCCAGAACGCCGCCAATCGCAAAAGCCAGGCGCCAACCCCAGGCTTCCAGCGCGGCTACCGGCAGGGCAGATTGCAGCACCATCAAGGTCGCCAAGGCCATGAGCTGGCCAAAAATCATGGTCACATACTGCCAACTGGTCCAGAAGCCGCGATTGGCCTTGGCCGAGATCTCCGACATATAGGTGGCACTCGCGCCATATTCGCCGCCGACGCTCAGGCCTTGAAGCATGCGCGCCAAGACCAGTATGATCGGGGCGGCGACGCCAATTGTGGCAAATCCGGGCGTCAGGGCAATAATCATCGAGCCTGCGCACATCATCAGCATGGACAGGGTCAAGGCCGCTTTTCGGCCTGTGCGGTCGGCATAGCTGCCCATGATCCAGGCCCCGACCGGACGCATCAAAAAGCCAACCGCAAACACCGCCGCGGCGCTTAAAAGTTGCGCGGTCTGGTCACCCTTGGGAAAAAAGGCCTTGGCGAAATAGAGCGAAAACGAGGCATAGATGAACCAGTCATACCATTCCACCAGATTGCCGACCGAGCCGGCAATAATCGAGCCAATCCGCTTGAGCGGCGGCAAGCCAGGTTGCGTGGTATCGGTCATGGCGTTTGTCCCCCTAATGGTCTTTGACAGACCTTGGCGGGCAAACTAACGGGTTTATTGGCCCTGTCGAGGCCTCAGCCCTTTTCGAGCAGACGGTGAATCTGCTCCACCCCCTTGGCGGCGCTGGCATGGGACTGACGCCAGACCAGCAGGATAAGCGCGCCAAGCGTGGCGATCATAAACGCTACCGGCCCGGCCAAGCAGGCGGTGCAGGCCAGGGCAAAATAATAGCCGCGCACCCCGGCATTAAACGCGCTCAAGGCCGGGTTCAGGATCAGACCGACCGCCTTGCCATAGGCCTCAAGGTCTTGGGCGGGGGCGGTCAGGGGCGCGGCCCCGATGGCGGCCAGGGTATAGTTCATCTGGCGGATCGCCCAGATGAAGTCGAGCAGGCCACGGGCTATAATGATCATAACCACCGCCAGTTTGATCTCGAACAACATGCGCGTTCCAGGGTCGAGCAAGGCCAGGCCCACCACGCTGCGATAGCTGCGCTCGCCGCCAAACAAGACCCCGGCGGCTCCGGCAATCACAATCAGATTGGTTGAAGCAAAAAACGAGGCCGAGTTGAGCGCATGGCCCATCAATTGGCTGTCAATAAAGCGGTTGTCGCGCAGGGCCATATTGCGCATCCAGGCAACACGCACGGCGGTCATATTGCTGTTCAAATGCCCGCCGACCGAGACCCATTTCAACAGGGGCTCATAAAACAGCCAGGACAGGACAAATATGGCCAGGGCAATCTGGTCGAGCGGGGGCATGGGCAGTCCTTGGATCAAAGCCTATGAAACCTAGACGATTTGACGGTGCGCGTCCTCAGACATTTTGCAAGGCGCTTGACCTTTCCTTGTCATCGCTGAGTGCCTAGCTCACAATAGCCCATTGAACAGAGGAGTCGCTAAACCATGGCCATGACGCCAGCACAGACAAGCGCCGGGCTGGCCGAGGTCATGAGCGCGGCCATGGCGGCCCAAGGCGATGGCAAGGCGCGTGGCCTGCCGCCTGTGCATTTGTGGCACCCGGCCCATTGCGGCGATATCGATATTGTCATCAAGCGTGACGGGCTGTGGTTTCACGAAGGCTCGCCGATAGGCCGCGAGGCCCTGGTCAAGCTGTTTGCCAGTATTTTGCGGCTCGACCCCGACGGCTATCATCTGGTCACGCCGGCCGAGAAAATGAAGATCACGGTCGAGGACGCCCCTTTTATGGCTGTGCGCGTCGATCAGGTCGGCGACGCCTTGCGCTTCTTGACCAATGTCGGCGATGAGGTCGAGGCCGGACCAGATCATGCGATCCGCGTTCAGGCCGATCCCCTAACGGGTGAGCCCAGGCCCTATGTGCATGTGCGGCGGGGGCTGGAGGCGCGGATCAATCGGGCGGTGTTTTACGAGTTGGCCGAGATGGCACAGCCCCATCAGGGCCCGGATGGTGCCTGTATGGCGGTTCAGTCCAATGGAGTCTGGTTTCCCATTGGCCCTTGGGACGGGGCGGTCGCATGAGCCCGACCCTGCCGCCCGACATGCTGCGCGATTGGATTACAAGCCGATTAGCGCCGGTCGATGGTTCGGCCCATCCAGACCGCGCCCCGCTGGCTATGCGCTCTGACTATGATCTCAATCCGGACCAGCATCCGGGCGATAGTGTGCCGCTGGTGCATGCGGCTGTGCTGGCCCCCTTGATTGCCTATGAGGACGGGTTTCATATGCTGCTGACCCGGCGCTCTGATGCCATGCGCAAGCATAGCGGCCAGGTGGCGTTTCCCGGCGGGCGCAGCGATCCCGGCGAGACCCCCGTCCAGACCGCCTTGCGCGAGGCTCACGAAGAAATCGGGCTGGACCCTGCCCTTGTGACCGTGGCGGGCCTATCGACGCCCTATCGCACGGGAACGGGTTTTTTGATCACGCCGGTGGTTGGATTTATCCGCCCCGGTTTTGTGCCGGTCGCCAATCCTGATGAGGTTGCCGATGTGTTTGAGACCCCGTTTGCCTTCTTGATGGACCCGCAAAACCATCAAAAGCGCCACTATGATTCGCCCGATGGCATTCGCCGTCACTTTTATGCCATGCCTTATGATCGCTGGAATATATGGGGGGCTACGGCCGGTATGCTACGCGCCCTTTATGAGCGGCTCTATAGCGAGCAGGACGCCCTGGTGGACGCATGATCGGGATTGTCCTGTTTCGCATACTTTTGGCGGCCTTGCCGTTCGCGGTCTATTTCCTCTGGCGCAGATTGGCGATGCGTAGTGGTCGGCCTATGGGCTCGACGCCCTGGGCCTGGCTGATCTGTGCCGGGGCCGTACTGGCCGGTCTGTCCTTGATGCTGAGCGTCGCCTTCCACGCCGATAATCGCGCCGAGCGCTATGTGCCGGCTGAGCCTGATGTCAGTGGCGCGGTCCGTCCGGGCCATTTTGAACCGATAAAGCCGCAATCATGACCCAAGCCCTTGGCAAGACCGCCTGGATCAAGGCCGAAGAAACCCAGTCTGTACTCCGCGCTCTGCTCGCTGCGGGCGGGCCAGATTGCGTGCGCTTTGTCGGGGGCTGTGTGCGCAATGCCCTGATAGGCAGGACGATTGACGATATTGATCTGGCCACGACCCTGACCCCGTCCGAAGTCGTGACGGCCTTGGAGCAGGCGGGGCTCAAGGCCATTCCAACCGGTATCGAGCACGGGACAGTCACGGCCCTGAGCGCAGGCAAGACGTTTGAGATCACGACCTTGCGCTCGGATGTCCAGACCGATGGCCGTCATGCCTTGGTCGCCTTTACCAAGGACTGGGCGCAGGATGCGGCGCGGCGCGATTTTACCATGAATGCGCTTTATGCCGACCAGGATGGGCGCGTATTTGATCCAACGTGCAGGGGTCTTGACGATGCCTTGGCCGGACGGCTGATATTTGTCGGCGATCCTGACACGCGCATAGCCGAGGATTATCTGCGGATCCTGCGCTATTTCCGCTTCCTGGCCTGGTACGGCAAGGGCCAGCCGGATGCTGCGGCCCTGGCCGCTTGTGCTGCTGGACGTGCGCGTCTGGCCGATTGTTCGGCTGAGCGGATAAACAAGGAAGTGCTAAAACTGCTCGGCGCTGACGATCCAAGGCCCGCCTTGCGCCTGATGGCGGCCAGCGGCGTGCTTGGCCAGGTTCTGCCCCAAGCCCACGGCCTAGCGGCGCTTGAGCGTCTGGTGGCGATCGAGGATGAGCAATTATTTGAAAACGATCCCCTGCTGCGGCTCGCTGCGCTCTTGCCGCAAACGCCAGAGGCGGGCGAGGCGGTGGGCCGGTGCTTGCGGCTGTCCAATGCTCAACGCGAGCGGCTGGCGGCGGCGCTAGGCACCCTGCCGCGCCTTGTATCCTTCATGAGCCCGCGTGAGGCGCGCCGCGCCCTCTATGCGCTTGGCAAGGCGTGTTTTCGCGACCGGGTCAAGCTGGCCTGGGCCCATTCAGACCGCCCGGCCACCACGCCGCAATGGCGCGGCCTGATCGCTCTGGGCGAAGGTTGGAGCGTGCCGACCTTTCCCCTGACCGGCAAGGATGTGGTCGCTGCCGGCGTACCCGCTGGCCCGCTGGTTGGTCAGGTGCTTACAGAGGTGGAGGACTGGTGGATTGATAGCGACTTTATCACCGATGGCCTGTCCCTGATTGAACGGCTCAAGGCGGTGGTCCAGGGCCTGGCCTATTAGGGCCACTTCACCTCAGGCGGCATGGAGCTGAGGATGGATTCCACATTGCCGCCGGTTTTCAGACCAAACATGGTGCCGCGGTCATAGAGCAGGTTAAACTCGACATAGCGGCCGCGCTGGATCAATTGCTGCTCTCGTTCATCTGCGGTCCAAGGCTCGGCCATGCGGCGGGCAACCAGGGCTAGATAAATGTCCAAAAACGCCTTGCCGACATCCTGGGTAAAGGTGAAATCGCGCTCGAAGTTTTGGGAATTGTGGTGGTCGTAGAATATGCCGCCAATGCCGCGTGGCTCCTTGCGGTGCGGCAGGAAGAAATACTCGTCGCACCAGGCCTTATATTTGGCATACCAGCCTGGGTCGTGCGCGTCGCAGGCCCCTTGCAGGGCGGCGTGAAAATCGATCGCATCAACAAACTTCTGGTCGCGCTGATAGGCCAAAAGCGGCGTCAGGTCCGCGCCGCCGCCAAACCAGCTCTGGGTCGTGCTGATAAAGCGGGTATTCATATGCACAGCCGGAACGCGGGGGCTGCGCATATGGGCGATCAGGCTGATGCCTGTGGCGAAAAATCGCGGGTCCTGATCGGCACCGGGCACGGTCTTGGCAAAATCGGGTGGAAATGTGCCGTGCACGGTCGAGACATGCACCCCGACCTTTTCAAACAGGCGGCCATGCATCATGGACATGACGCCGCCGCCGCCGCCCTCGCGGCTCCAGGGCGTGCGCTCAAACCGGGCGGGGGGCAGGGGATAAAGCGCTTGCGGCGCTGCATCCTCCAGGGCTTCAAACGCCGCGCAAATCTGGTCGCGCAGGGATTCAAACCAGGCCTTGGCCAGGGTCTTGCGGGTTTCGAGATCGGGCGAGTCGGTCATGATGCAGTCATTTAAGCCATGCGGG
>JBIIZD010000050.1:0-20299 GCA_044346445.1 Caulobacteraceae bacterium | reverse complement strand
GACATTGGCATAGCGCATGCGCACAAGACTGGGATCACAACCCGAATGCGGGGCTCGAAACCAGGCGGCGTTTAACTCAGGGTGTTTTCTGACCAGCAGATCAATCACCTTGAGGGCTGTTTCCGGCCGGGTCTTGGCCAGGCTTGGCGTTTGGGCAAACATATGCATGATCGCCCACTCAATCTTGGCATAACCAAGCTTGCTGACATCGTCGCCCTGCTCGGCCTTGCCAACCGACTCCGTATCTGGGCGAAAGATGACATCATTGAGCAGGAACAACATGGTCTGCGCCTCGCAAAACATCGGACCCTAAGGCAGATTACGCCTCTGGGATGGTCTGCAATTTATAGATCATCAAACCTTGAATTTATGTTTAGTGCCCGGGCTCGACGGGCTCGACCAGAAAATGCCGGCCCTGATGATCGTCGATCTCGACGACCCAAAGGTCTGGGTCAATTCGAATAGCGCGTGCCAGATAGGCATCCAGACCCGCCTCATCCTGACCCTTGATCGGCTGCATCCAGAGTCGGTTGCCGTCCCCTGTCGAGGCCTCGGCAAACAGCAAAAACTGCGCGTCTCGGCGATTGACCAGCTTGACCAGAACGGCCCCAGCCCTCAAATCGCCTTTGCGGATCACAGCGGCAAACGCCCCGCCCAATTGCGCCCGGCGGATCAGGGCACTGACCCATATGTCGGTTGACAAGATCACAGGCTATCTCCCTGACCCAGGCGCGGCCAGAACCGGGACTATTCCGCAGCCCGGGACAATTCAAGCGGCAATTGGTCTTGCAATACCCCCGGTAGCCGGATGGTCACAGCCGTGCCCTCGCCAAGGCGGCTTTCAATATACATATCGCCGCCGTGTAATTGCGCCAGGGCACGCACCAGGGACAGGCCAAGTCCTGTGCCCTCGGCGGCCATAGGATTGGCCTTGGCTTGAGCATAGGGACGGCCAAGCCCGGCAAGATCGTCCGGGGCTATGCCTATGCCGGTATCGGCCACGATCAGCTCAAGACCGCCATCAAACGCCTGTAGGGTAACCGTGACCTCACCGCTTCTGGGCGTAAATTTCAGGCCATTGGCGACAAGATTGATCACAATCTGTTTGATGGCCCGCCGGTCAAGGCTGGCCATCATTTCCGACGGTGGCAAAACACCCCTCAAGCCAATTCCCGCCTCATCGGTCTGTAAACGCAGCAAGCGCAAGGCCGCCGTGACCGGCTCACGCGCATCCATCACCTCAAGCGACAGCTCATAGCAATCAGCCTCGATTTTGGATATGTCGAGCACATCATTGATCAGATCCAGCAAATGCCCGCCAGCCTCATGGATCAGGCCGACATAATCGGCATACTTTCCGGCCAAGGGACCAAACATCCGGCTGCGCATTATGTCTGAAAAGCCCATGATCGCATTCAAGGGCGTGCGCAGTTCGTGGCTCATATTGGCCAAGAACCGGGCGCGGGCGGCGCTGGACGCCTCGGCTGCCTCGCGCACTTGGATCAGGTCCAGTTCGCGCCTTTGCGCCTGGGTTGCATCGCGCACCAGGGCCATGAACCCGCCGCCGGGAAGTACGCGCAAATCCGCAGCGCCATAGATGTGGCTAGAGCCATGGCTACGAAACTGCACCTGCCCAGTGCCGAGCCGCCGGGCCTGTGCCAAGGCGTCATTTATAGCGCGCCTATCCTCAATAAGCGCCATAGCGACAAGGCTTTGGGCCTTAAGATCGACCCAATCGGGGGCGTGGCCAAAGGCGCGCAGCACCTGGCCACGCGGCCCTAGGATCAATAAGCGTTGCGGCAATTGCGATAAGAGCAGGTCAATCCCATCCAAGGCCGCAAGGACAGACAAGGGTTGCGGCCGGCGGCCCAGTTGGCAAAGCACAAATACCGCGGCTAATCCAACCAGCCCCATGATCGACAGCGCCAGAGTCCAGCTTGGCCCCGGCAAGGGCGCAATCAGCCGAGCGGCATGCATCAGGCCCAGTCCGCCCACCGAGACTATGGTCAAGGCCGCCGCTTCGGCCACGGCATGTG
Organism: Caulobacteraceae bacterium; assembly: GCA_044346445.1. GTDB lineage: Bacteria > Pseudomonadota > Alphaproteobacteria > Caulobacterales > Caulobacteraceae > CAISGS01. Next base: position 18,263 of record JBIIZD010000050.1, on the reverse strand, counting down.
CACGGCGCAAATGGATAGCGGCTGCAAACGGCAAGACACACCAGGCCGCCAAGGGTCCAACCAGACCCCCACTCATTAGGATCGCCGAATTGGCCGCCAAAATGGCCATAGCCCAAGGCCAAACCGCAAGGCCAAAGCCACCGCCTTGTGCACCCGTCGCGTTCAATCCCTGGTCACGAAACACAGGCTGGGTCAGAAACAAACTCCTTTGCGGCGCTCAAGTCTAACCGCTCATGGTTAAGGATGCGAGACTTGGGCGATTGATTTATAGCTTTGGCAATCGAATTGGTCAGGTTCTATTTCCTGTTAGCGCCGAAATGCTCTATTCGACAGAAAGATTGGAGTTCGCCTAATGGCCTCTGCGCCAAACCCTGCACCGCACCAGATTCTTGACGACCTAGCGGCCGAGTTTGAATTGCTGGGCGACTGGGAGGAGCGCTATCGTCACATTATTGATCTTGGCCGTGGCCTGTTGCCATTGACCGATGACGAACGCTGCGAGGCCAACAAGGTGCGGGGCTGTGCCAGCCAGGTGTGGGTGGTTACGAAAACCACGCCCGGCGGCAATTTGCGCCTGCGCGGCGATTCCGACGCCCATATTGTCCGCGGCCTGATCGCCCTGGTGCTTCAACTCTATTCGGACCAGCCGCCCGGGGCCATATTGGCGCTTGACCCGCAAAAGGCCTTTGCCCGTCTGGGCCTGAGCACGGCCCTGTCCAGCCAAAGGGCCAATGGCCTGAAATCCATGGTTGAGCGTATCCGTCAAGACGCCCAGCGGGCCTTGGCGGTCGGCTCCTGACATCAAGACCGTCCACTCCAAGGATCGGCACTTTCTAGCGGCGCATTGCGCAGACAGGTCTCCATGGCATTGAGATTGGCATCGAAATCGGCATCATCGCGCAAATCTTCAACCCGGTGACAGGCATGACTGGCCGTGGTGCGGTCTCGGCCAAAGGCGGCACCGACCCGGGCCAGGGGCCATTCGAAACTGATATGGCTAAGATACATGGCAATCTGCCGCGCGCGCGCGGCTTGCGCCTTATTGCGCGTGCGCGACTGAATCTCGGCGGGGCAAACCCCGGTGGTCATGGCTACAAGGCTGGTAACAAACGCAGCTCTTAAGCGATCACGGCGCTCCTCACCAAGACGGTCGAGGCTGGGGTCCTGACTGCGGGCCGCAGGGCGAAAACGGGGCATGGCTATCCTCACAAGTCCAACAAGGTCTGCACCATAGACAGACCCTTCATGAGGGAGGATAAGTTTCCTAAAATTCTAGGTTGTTCAGGGTTTTGCCGCACTAGGCGGCGCGAATCCCGCTCGACAAAATTTGTGCATCGCCATTGCCCGACAGGCCCTGAGCGGCCCTATTGACCACGGCATCATAACCTAAAATCATGTCCACATCCTTGCCATTGCTGGATAAGGGCAGTCTTAGCCACAAAAGCGACAATTCCGGACGGCCCAGCCAAGACAGGTCATGCAGCCCCATAGCAGGCTTTGCGTCTTGCACGATCTTGTGCAGTTCTAATTTCCAATAGGCCAATAGATCAGGGGCATAAACCTCAGCAAGGCTGCGGCCGGTAATCTCGCCGCCATAGACACTGAACAGTCCTGTGCCCGCTAAACGCAAACGATAGCCGCCGGCCATAACATCGATCAGGCTGACCAAGGGCAGGTGACGCTTGATTTGCTCTGGATTCAGATCCGCACGACCGGGCAGGCTCTGGCCAACCTTGAGGCTGGTCCAGTAGGCTAAAAGCTCTTCATGTGCTCTTGCCGCCGCAGCGGGTGCCTTTAGGTGCATTGCCGACTCCGGATTCCACGCCAAGCCTTTGGAATCACTCTGATTCACTATCTATTAAGACACGAATCGCTGGCAAGCTAATTCTTTGGCTGGACTCAAAAAAATCGAATGAGTCAATATGCATCCTAATCGGGTTCGCCTTCAGCGCAAAAAAACCCGCTCCCAGAGGGATAACGGGCTTTTTCTTAATCTAAAAAGGCGGCTTGGGTATTAGCGGCCCCGGCGCGGTGCCTGACGGCCGCCCTGGCCCAGGCCCATTTGCTTGGCAAGGTCCGAACGGGCCTTAGCATAGTTTGGCGCGACCATGGGGTAATCCTTTGGCAAGCCCCATTTGGCCCGGTAATCTTCAGGGCTCATATTGTACTTGGTGCGAAGGTGGCGCTTTAGAGACTTGAATTTACGGCCATCTTCCAAGCAAACCAGAAAGTCCGGCGTGATTGAGCGCTTGAGCGGCACGGCAGGTTCTCTGGAGATCGCTTCAACCGTTTCGGGTATGGAATTAATTCCGGACAAGGCCCGATGAACATTCTGAATCAGCCCCGGCAGGTCCGCAGCGGAAATAGAATTATTGCCTACATAGGCTGAAACGATGTCGGCGGTCATTTCAAATATGCCAGCCTTATCATCTATACTCATGTCTTCCTCACGCCGTTAAAATCACAACAAGGAGTAATTTCAATTCCCCAACTAGACTTCCTGATACCTACTAAAATTTCCAAGAGCAATAAGATAAATTTTGAAAACAGCAAAACTTTGAAATAAAAAACATACAATCACACAAGACAGCGATGACGAATGGTAAATTCTACCATTTTTTTCGTTCACACAGACGGTCGCAATTGGCGCAAATCGCACTATTCATAAAATGGTCAGCATTGTGCAATAAAAGCCATTGTTACATTTTGATGTTGTTACTAAGAATTGGCATACATCGCGCACAATTCAACGGACTCGACTTTAAGCCCGCCCGGCAATCAAGGTGCCGGGCCGAGTTAGCGGGCAAACATGAGGCGGATTCTAGACCTTCACCTCCCCTGGTGCCCGCATCACTTTGCGGCTTGCTAGGGGAGGCCTTAGATTCAGCAAATCATGATGGTTAGACCGACATCATGGCCTTAAGAAAATATGCGCTCGCTCCACCAAGGGAAGAAGGCGGGCATATCGCCCGATACCGTGTTGGGATAGACGGGCGTGCGCTTTTCAAGGAAGGAGGTCACGCCTTCCTTGGCATCAGCGGCCTTGCCACGCTCCTGGATGGCGCGGCTGTCGATCTTGTGCGCCTCCATGGGATGATCTGCGCCCAACATGCGCCACATCATCTGGCGGGTCAGGGACACCGAGACGGCGGCTGTATTGTCAATAATGTCCCGCGCAATGGCCCGCGCTGCAGGCAACAGGTCTTCAGGGGCATGGACAGACCGAACCAGACCGCGCTCCATGGCCTCGGTGCCACTAAAGATTCGGCCTGAATAACACCATTCCAGCGCCGTAGAAATGCCGACAAGCCGTGGCAGGAACCAGGACGAGCAGGCCTCGGGCACAATGCCCCGGCGCGCAAACACAAAGCCATATTTGGCATCGGGCGTTGCCAGTCTTATGTCCATGGGCAGTTGCATGGTCGCGCCAATACCCACGGCGGCGCCATTGATCGCGCCAATCACCGGTTTTAGGCTATCATAAATGCGCAAGGTGACCCGGCCGCCGCCATCACGATAGACCTTGCCCACCTTGGCCTCGTCGCGCGCACCTTCGCCGCGCTCGGCATAGTCAAAGGTCGCAGCGCCCGCCGATAGATCGGCCCCGGCACAAAAGGCCCGGCCCGCCCCCGTCACAATCACCGCCTTGACCGCATCATTGCTATCGGTCTCATCAAAGGCGGCAATCATGTCCAGCATCATCTGGGTGGTGAAGGCATTCATCTTGTCTGGACGGTTCAAGGTGAGGGTTGCAATGCCATCCTCAATGTCTAACAGCAGGGTTTCAAAGCGCATTGACTTACTGGCCTCAGCCATGGGGTGTCTCCTTGGGTTAGGTTAGGCCTATATCGAAGGCGCTTGACGCAGGGACAGTCAAGGCCGGGTCGATTTTCTTCGCCATACAGCCGGGCTTGCCGCAACGACAGGGCTTCACGTCCGCGCTCAAGCAGCGCAATATCGAAAAAATTGACAAAACCCGTGCTGAGGATACGCCATGAGCCAGATCATTGAAGCCGATTATATCATTGTAGGTGCCGGATCCGCAGGCTGTGTGCTGGCCAATCGATTATCCGCCGATGGCCGCTCCAAGGTCCTGCTGCTCGAAGCGGGCGGCGATGATCGCCCGACCCGCAACCTGCCGCAATTCATGTCCAACCTGATGATCCATATCCCGGTTGGCTATGCCCAGACCCTGAAGGACCCCAAGGTCAATTGGCTCTATACGACCGAGCCTGATCCCGGCACGGGCGGGCGCGAGCATGTCTGGCCGCGCGGCAAGGTCTTGGGCGGCTCGTCCTCGATCAATGGCCTTCTCTATATTCGTGGCCAACACGCCGATTATGACGGCTGGCGGCAATTGGGCTGTGAGGGCTGGGGCTGGGACGAGGTCGCGCCCTATTTCATGCGCGCGCAACACCAAGAACGCGGCGGCGACGCCTTTCATGGCACCGGCGGACCCCTGAATGTCTCTGACGTGAGCGAGCGCCACCCCGTATCTGATGCGGTTGTCGATGCCTGTGTTGAAAGCGGCATGCCCCGGCTTAAAGACGTCAATGGCGACACCCAAGAAGGCGTCAGCTGGTATCAATTGACCGTCAAGAACGGCCAGCGCAATTCAGCGGCTGTGGCCTATCTGCACCCGGTCATGAACCGCGCCAATCTGCGGGTCGAGACCAAGGCCCTGGCCTCGCGCATTATCATCGAAAACGGCCGTGCGGTCGGCGTTGAGTTTACCCAAAACGGGGTCAGTTGCGTTGCCAAGACCAGGGGCGAGGTCCTCTTGTGCGGCGGCGCGGTCAATTCGCCGCAATTGCTGCAATTGTCGGGCGTCGGCCCGGGCGAGCTTTTGCGCCAGTATGGCATACCCGTTCATGCCAACCTGCCTCGCGTTGGCGAGAACCTGCAAGACCACTATGTCATGTCGATCCGCTATCGCCTGAAAAAGGGCGTGGTCTCGGTCAATGAGCTATCCAAGGGCCCGCGCCTGATCGGCGAGGCGGCCAAGTTCCTGTTCCAGCGCAAGGGGCTCTTGACCCTGTCGGCGGCGCATATTGCCGCCTTTTGCAAGTCGCGCCCTGACCTGTCGGGTCCAGACATCCAGTTCCATATCCTGCCTGCAACCATGGATCTGGACAAGTTGATGAATGAGCAAAAGATGGAATTGGAAAGCGTGCCGGGCCTGACCCTTGCGCCCTGCCAATTGCGCCCTGAAAGCCGTGGCTCGATCCATATCAAATCCGCCGATGCCAGCGTCTATCCCTCCATTACCGCCAATTATCTGTCTGATCCGCTCGATCAGGAAGTGGCTGTGGCTGGCCTGAAATGGGCGCGCACCATTGCAACCCAGCCGGCGCTAAAGCCCTTTGTCGATCACGAAATGGCCCCAAGCAGTGAATGTCATACGGATGAGCAATTGCTGGACTATGCCCGGGGTGCAGGCACAACCATTTATCACCCCGTCGGCACCTGCCAGATGGGCCATGGCCCCCAGGCCGTGGTCGATCCCCAGCTTAAGGTTCATGGCATTGAGGGCCTGCGGGTCATTGATGCCTCGGTCATGCCGCGTCTGGTATCGGGCAATACCAATGCCCCGACCATTATGATTGCTGAAAAGGCCGCAGATATGATCCTGGGTAAGCCTGCCCTATCCCAAGCTGCTGCCTAACCGCGCCCTCAAAACCAAACAAGAGTTGCCAAGACCATGCATCCTTCCATCCATGCCGTAACCCACCCCGACAAGCCCGCCTATATCATGGCCGCCACTGGCGAGACCGTGACCTATAAAGCGCTGGATGATCGCTCCAACCAGGGCGCTCAACTGTTTCGCAAGATGGGCCTCAAGACCGGCGATGTGATTGCCATCATGCTGGAAAACCATCCGCGCTATTTTGAGTTGACCTGGGCGGCGCAAAGGTCGGGGCTTTATTATGCTTGCATCTCATCCAAGCTCTCGGCCAGCGAGGTGGAGTATATTGTCAAGGATTGCGGGGCCAAGGTCTTCATCACCTCGGCGGGTCTGGGCGCGATTGTTGATGAGATGCCTGCCCTGATTCCCGGCGTGAAACTCTATCAGGTCGGTGAGGCCACGGCCCCCTATGACCATTTCGAAGCCGACCGCAGCGCCATGCCCACAGCGCGCATCAGCGACGAGGCCCAAGGCTCGGACATGCTTTACTCGTCCGGCACGACCGGCAGGCCCAAGGGGGTCAAACCCAAGCTAGCCGCCGATGCCCCCATTGATGCGCCGCTTGGCCTAGTCTCAATCGCCAATGGTCTTTTCGGCATCAATCAGGACAGCATCTATCTGTCGCCTGCGCCGCTCTATCATGCAGCCCCCCTGCGCTGGTGCATGAGCGTCAATCGCCTTGGCGGCACAGTCATCGTGATGGAAAAATTCGATGCCGAAAACGCTCTGGCCCTGATCGAGACACACAAGATCACGACCTCGCAATGGGTGCCCACCCATTTCGTGCGTATGCTGAAATTGCAGCCGGACGTGCGCGCGCGCTATGATGTCTCGTCGCTGAAAGTCGCCATCCATGCGGCCGCCCCCTGCCCGGTCCCGGTCAAGGAGGCCATGATCGCCTGGTGGGGGCCGGTCTTGATGGAATATTATGCGGGTACAGAAGGCAATGGCTTTACCTTTATCACCTCGACAGAATGGCTGAACAAGAAGGGCTCGGTCGGCAAGGCTGTCCTGGGCGTGATCAAGATTTGTGACGAAGACGGCAATGAGCAGCCCGCCCGCGGCGAAGGCACGGTCTATTTCGAAGGCGGCGGCGAGTTTGAATATCACAATAGCCCCGACAAGACGGCTGAATCCAAGAACAAGCACGGCTGGACCACGCTGGGCGATGTTGGCTATGTCGATGAGGAGGGCTATCTGTTCCTCACCGACCGCAAGGCCTTCATGATCATTTCAGGCGGCGTCAATATCTATCCGCAAGAGCTGGAAAACCTGCTGGTCACCCATCCAAAAGTTGCCGATGTGGCCGTGGTCGGTGCGCCGCATGAAGAAATGGGCGAGCAGGTGGTGGCCGTGATCCAGCCCATGGATTGGGCTGATGCCAATGATGCCTTTGCCGCCGAGATCATGGCCTTTGCCAAGGCCAATCTTAGCCACGTCAAGGCCCCGCGCCGGGTCGATTTCATGGCCGAACTGCCGCGCCACCAGACTGGCAAGCTCTATAAACGCCTGATCCGGGACGCCTATTGGGGCAAGACCGGCTCAAAGATTGTTTGACCTTAGCCGCCTTTGCACAGACCCTAGTGCGTACGAAACACTAACAAGAGCAACTAAACCTCAAGAGGGATAAACCATGCGCGAAGTCGCTTATTCGGATCTGCAAGGCCTGATCGGCCAGGAAATCGGTGTTTCTGACTGGATCTTGATCGATCAGAACCGGGTCAATACCTTTGCCGACGCAACCGGGGACCATCAGTGGATCCATATCGATGTTGAGCGCGCCACGCGCGAAATGGGCGGCCCGATTGCCCACGGCTATCTGACCTTGTCGCTGATCCCGTTTCTAGGCGCGGGCATTATGCGCGTCACGGGCGTCACCCGCGGCATTAATTATGGCTCGGAAAAAGTGCGCTTCACCAATATGGTGCGGGTCGGCAAGCGCGTGCGCATGCGCCAGAAACTGCTGTCTTGCCAACCCAAGGCTGGCGGTCTGCAAATGATCAATGAATGCACGATCGAGATCGAGGGCGAAGACCGCCCCGCCTGTATTGCTGAAACCATCAGCATCCTGTACGGAGCTTAAGACCCCAAGACCCCCGCAGTGGCACAAGAGCGCCGCTGCGGGGTCCAATTTGCGGAGCCTGCCATGAACCGCCGTGACCTCCTCGCCCAGGCCGCAGGCCTGAGCCTGATCAGCGCCCTGCCCGCCCTCGCCAAACCCAAGGCCAAAACCATGTCCGCGCCCAAGCCTGCCGCCCCCGTCGCGGCCAAGATCCCTTTGCGCACCGAGCAATTGGGCCGGGTTCGGGTCGATGACTATGCCTGGATGAAGGACGATAACTGGCAAAAGGTTTTGCGCGATCCCAGCCTGATCAAACCTGACGTCAAGGCGCATCTGACGGCAGAAAATGCCTATACCAAGGCCATGCTCGCCTCGACCGAAGGCCTGCAGTCCCAGATGTTTGAGGAAATGAAGGGCCGCATCAAGCAAGATGACAGCTCTGTGCCCGCGCCCGATGGCGCGTTTGAATACTATTCGCGCTATGAGACCGGCGGCCAACAGCCCATTTTTGCTAGGCGTCCAAAGGCCAAGGATCAGGGCGAACAGATCCTGCTCAATGCCGATGCCGAGGCCAAGGGCAAGGCCTTTTATAAGGTCTACGAGTTCGATCACAGTCCAGACCATAGCCTGTGTGCCTATTCGGTCGATGAACAGGGCTCTGAGGTCTATCGCGTCTATATCAAGGACTTAAAGACAGGCGCGGTCCTGCCCGAGCCGGTTCAAAGCGCCTATGGCAATTTCGCCTTCTCACCCGATTCTAAATACCTGTTCTGGACCTATCGCGACGAGAACGGCCGCCCATCCAAGGTCTATCGCCGCCCGGTGCGTGGCGGTCAAAAAGATGATGTTCTGATCCATGACGAACCCGATGAAGGCTTTTTCATCTCGGTCGGGGTCTCGTCTTCGCGCCAGTTTATCCAGATCAATACTGGCAATCACGAGACCTCAGAAGTCCTGTTGATCCCCGCCGCCACGCCCCTGGCCAAGCCTGTGCCGGTCGAGCCGCGCACTGAAGGCGTGCAATATGATGTGGAGCACTGGAATGACCGCTTCTTGATCCGCACCAATGCCGATGGGGCGGTGGATTTCAAGATTGTTGAGGCACCGCTTGCGACGCCAGGCCGCGCGCACTGGAAGGACTGGCGCGGGCACAAGGCGGGACAATTTGTGGTCGGGACCTCGGCCTTTAAGGGCTGGTTTGTGCGGCTGGTGCGCGAAAACGCCAGTAACCGCATTATCGTCACCGAGGCCGGGTCCGAGGCCGAGCACACGATTGCCTTTGACGAGGACGCCTTTGCCCTGAGCCTATCGGGCGGCTATGAATATGACACGGCACAAATGCGCTTTGTCTATGAGTCCCCAACCACACCAAAACAGTGGTTTGACTATGACATGGCCAGCCGCACGCGGGCCCTGCGCAAGAGCCAGGAAATCCCGTCGGGCCATAATCCTGCCGACTATATTACCCGCCGCCTCTATGCCACGGCCGCCGATGGGGCCCAGGTGCCGATTACGGTCTTGATGCGCAAGACCACGCCGCTGGATGGCACAGCCCCCTTGCTGCTTTATGGCTATGGCTCCTATGGCATACCGATGGAGCCGAACTTCTCGATCCGCAACCTGTCCCTGGTTGATCGCGGCTGGATCTGGGCCACGGCGCATGTGCGCGGCGGCTCTGAAAAGGGCTGGAACTGGTTCCTGGATGGCCGCGCGGCCAAGAAGAAGAACACCTTTACCGACTTTATCGACTGCGCCGAGCATTTGACGGCTAATGGCTATGGCACCAAGGGCCGCATTGTTGCCTATGGCGGCTCGGCCGGCGGCATGTTGATGGGGGCGATCGCCAATCTGCGGCCAGAGCTTTGGGCCGGGATTATTGCCGCCGTGCCCTTTGTCGATGTGCTCAATACCATGAGCGATACCAGCCTGCCGCTGACCCCGCCCGAATGGCCCGAATGGGGCAATCCGATTGAGGACAAGGCGGCCTATGACTATATTGCCAGCTATAGCCCCTATGACAATGTCGAAGCCAAGCCCTATCCGGCCATTCTCGCCACCGGCGGCCTGTCCGACCCACGCGTGACCTATTGGGAACCGGCCAAATGGGTGGCCAAGCTTCGCCCCGCCACCACCAGCGCCAATCCCGTCCTGCTCAAGATCAATATGGAGGCAGGCCATGGCGGCGCATCGGGCCGGTTTGACTTCCTCAAAGAGATCGCGCTCGACTATGCTTTTGCCGTCTGGGCGATGGACAAGGGCTGGACCAAGGCTTGAGCGAACTGATCTTCAGGACGGCGCGGCCGGACGACATAGACGCCATTACTAGCATCTATGCCCACCATGTCCTGCATGGCTTTGGCACCTTTGAAGAGGTCCCGCCCAGTCCTGACCAGATGGCGCAGAGGATGGGGGCCATCCTCAAATACGGTCTGCCCTATATGGTCGCCGTTCGCGATGGACAGGTCCTGGCCTATGCCTATGCCAGCCCGTTTCGCCTGCGCGGGGCCTATCGCTATACGGTCGAGGACAGCATCTATGTCGCCCCCGACGCGGTGAGCACCGGGATCGGCAAGGCCCTATTGGGCAGTGTCCTAAAGGCCTGCACCGCGCTTGGCCTGCGCCAGGTCATTGCCGTCATCGGCGACAGCGATAATGCAGGCTCCATTGGCCTGCACAAGGCTCTAGGCTTTGAGATGATGACCACGCTCAAGGGCGTCGGGTACAAGCACGGGCGCTGGGTGGATAGTGTCTGGATGCAAAAAACGCTCAATGGCGGCGCAGACTGCGCGCCCGATGCGCCGGGCCTGGACCTTAGCGCCGTCTAGGCCAGCCGCTCAAGCGCGGCGCGCGACATTGGCTCAAGGCCCTCACCGCCCGCCGCCAAATGCGCCAGGATTTCGCGGCGCATGCGCGGGTCCCAAAACAGCTTTAGATGCTCAGCCGTCGCCGCTATGGCCTTGGCCTCGCCCTGGACAGCGAAATTATGCGTAATCTGGTTGACCATATAGACCAGCTTATCGATCTGCATGGTTATTGCCTTTCGTCATCAGGACCCGCGCTGGGTGGGTAAAAACTTCAAGCCCGTCGGCGCGGACAATACCGGCCAAGGTCATGCCTGCCGCTTGGGCGGTGCGAATAGCCAGGGCGGTTGGAGCGGACACGGCGGCCAGAAGACCTGTACCCATGGCGGCGGCCTTTTGCACAAGCTCGACCGACAGACGGCTGGTCATCAAGATGGCCCCATCCTTAGCGGACAGCCCTTGGCGGGCCATGGCACCGGCCAGCTTGTCCAGCGCATTATGCCGACCCACATCCTCGCGCACCAAGACCAGGCCTTGGCCTGGCCGATAAAATCCCGCCGCACGGACGCCGTGGGTTAGGCGGTTAAGGCTCTGGGCCTGGCTCATCTCTGCCATGGCCGCCATCAGGTCCGCCGCCTCGATCTGGAGATCAGATTGGACCGGCGCAATGGCGGGCAAGGCATCAGCAAGGCTTTCGACGCCGCACAGGCCGCAGCCGGTTGGTCCTGCCCGGTGCCGCCGCCGCGCAACAAGCCTTGCGCCAAGGCCGGGGGCTAGCCACAGCCGCAGCTCAATCCCAAGCGCGACGGCCTCAATCTCCAGCCGCTGCACATCGCTGATCTGGCGGATCAGGCCCTCGTTCAGTGAAAAGCCATAAGCCATATCTTCCAGATCAGCGGGGGTGGCCATCATCACCGCTTCAGAGCCGCCGTCATAGACAAGGGCAATGGCGGTTTCCTCTGGTACCTGGCGCGTGCCTGCCCCGGGCGCGCGGCCGCCCACCGCCTGGCGCGGCACCGCGACCGAAGGCGGCCAGATGGTCATTCCGCGGCCGTGGCGGCTCCCGCCGGCAGGATGCGGCGGCTCTGTTTGGCCTGGACCTCATAGGCCTCTTGCCAGTCCGAGGGACCGTTGGAGGCCGAGATCTGCACCGCCGTGACCTTGTATTCTGGGCAATTGGTCGCCCAGTCGGAAAAGTCGGTCGTGATGACATTGGCCTGGGTCGAGGGGTGGTGGAAGGTGGTATAGACCACCCCCGGCGCAACCCGATCGGTGATCAGACAGCGCAGGCTGGTCTCGCCTGCCCGGCTGGCCAGACGCACAAAATCACCATCCTTTAGCCCCCGCGTCTCGGCATCAAACGGGTGGATTTCGAGTAGGTCTTCCTTGTGCCAGGCGACATTCTCGGTCCGCCGCGTCTGGGCCCCGACATTATATTGCGACAGCACCCGGCCCGTGGTCAGCAAGAGCGGGAAGCGCGCGCCGGTGCGTTCATCGGTCGGCACATAATCGGTCAGGACAAACAGACCCTTACCCCGCGCAAACCCGTCCAGATGCATGATGGGCGTGCCCTGCGGCGCTGCCGCATTGCACGGCCACTGAACCGAGCCTTCCGCCTCCAGCACAGCATAGGATACGCCCGCAAACGACGGGGTGGTGGCGGCGATCTCGTCCATGATCTGGCTTGGATGGCTATAGGTCATGGGATAGCCCAAGGCATTGGACAAGAGCTGGGTGATCTCCCAGTCGCCATAGCCGTTCTTGGGCGACATCACCTTGCGCACGCGCTGAATTCGGCGCTCGGCATTGGTAAAGGTGCCGTCTTTTTCGAGGAAGGTCGAGCCGGGCAAAAAGACATGCGCGTAATTGGCCGTCTCGTTCAAGAACAGGTCCTGCACGACAACGCAGTCCATGGCCGCCAAGCCCGCGGCGACATGATGGGTGTCAGGATCGGACTGCAATATGTCCTCACCTTGAATATAGAGGCCGCGGAAACTGCCGTCCTGGGCCGCATCCAGCATATTGGGAATGCGCAGGCCCGGCTCTTTTTCCAAAGATACGCCCCACAGGCCTTCAAACAATTGCCGCGCCGCATCGTCCGAGACGTGGCGATATCCGGCAAATTCATGCGGGAAGGAGCCCATATCGCAAGCGCCTTGCACATTATTCTGACCGCGCAGCGGATTGACCCCAACACCCTCGCGGCCAAGATTGCCAGTGACCATGGCCAGATTAGCAATCGCCATCACCGTGGTCGTGCCCTGGCTGTGTTCGGTCACGCCAAGACCGTAATAGATCGCGCCATTACCGCCCGTGGCATAGAGTCTGGCGGCATCGCACAGATCATCCGCAGGCACGCCGGTATAAGGCTGGCTTTGTTCAGGGCTATGACGCGGATCAGCGACAAAACTGGCCCAGGCCTCATAGGCGCTCCAGTCACAGCGCTCGCGGATAAAGGCCTCATTGGACAGGCCCTCAGTCACAATCACATGCGCCATGGCGGTCAGAACCGCGACATTAGTGCCGGGCTTGAGCGGCAGGTGGTGGGCGGCCTCGATATGTGGTGAGCGGACAATATCGGTGCGGCGCGGATCAACCACGATCAGCTTGGCCCCCTGGCGCAGGCGCTTTTTCATGCGTGAGGCAAACACGGGGTGGCCATCGGTCGGATTGGCCCCGATCAGCAAGATCACATCCGTATGCTCAACGGAGTCAAAATCCTGGGTCCCGGCCGAGGTGCCAAAGGTGGTTTTGAGGCCATAGCCGGTTGGCGAATGACAGACCCGCGCACAGGTATCGACATTATTATTGCCAAACCCGGCCCGGACCAGTTTTTGCACCAAAAACGTCTCTTCATTGGTGCAGCGCGAAGAGGTAATGCCGCCGACCGCATCCTTGCCATAATCAGCCTGAATCTTCTTGAACGCCGAAGCGGTATAGGCGATCGCCTCATCCCAGCTAACCTCGCGCCAGGGATCGGTGATCTTTTCACGGATCATCGGATTGAGGATCCGTTCGCGGTGGCTGGCATAGCCAAAGGCAAACCGGCCCTTGACGCAGGAATGGCCGCGATTGGCCTTGCCATCCTTATAGGGCACCATGCGCACCACGTCTTCGCCGCGCATCTCGGCCTTGAAGCTACATCCGACGCCGCAATAGGCGCAGGTGGTGATCAAGGAATGCTCGGGCAGGCCGATCTCGATCACCGATTTTTCGCTCAAGGTCGCAGTTGGGCAGGCCTGAACGCAGGCACCGCACGACACGCATTCGGAGTCCATAAAGGCCTCGTCCATCCCCGCCGCCACCTTGGACTCAAAGCCGCGGCCCTGAATGGTCAGGGCAAATGTGCCCTGGACCTCGTCACAGGCCCTAACGCAGCGCGAACAGGCAATGCATTTGGATGGATCAAAGGTGAAATAGGGATTGGAGGCATCGGCCTCGGCGCACAAATGGTTCTCGCCCTCATAACCATAGCGCACATCACGCAGGCCAACCTCGCCCGCCGCATCTTGCAATTCGCAGTCGCCATTGGCCGCGCAGGTCAAGCAATCGAGCGGATGGTCGGAAATATAAAGCTCCATCACCCCCTTGCGCAGGGCACGCAAAAGCGGGGTCTGGGTCTTGACCACCATGCCCGGCGTCACCGGCGTGGTGCAGGAGGCGGGCGTGCCATTTCGGCCCTCAATCTCGACCAGACACATGCGGCAAGAGCCAAAGGCCTCCAAGCTATCGGTGGCGCACAGCTTTGGCACCCTGACGCCCAGATCCATGGCCGCGCGCATGACCGATGTGCCTTCGGGCACGGTCACGTCGAACCCATCAATGGTCAGGCTGACCTCCAGTGTGGATTTTGAGGCCGGGGTGCCGTAATCGGTTTCCTTGATCAGGTGCATGCTGGTCATGTCCTATTCCCCGGCCTTACTGACTGGATCGGGCGCGGGGATAAAGTCTAGCGCAAAATGTTTAACCGCGCTCATCACAGGAAAGGGCGTAAACCCGCCAAGCGCACAGAGCGATCCGTATTTCAGGGTCTGACACAGGTCTTCGAGCAGGGCCAGATTGGCCTGCGGCCTATCCCCCGCCATAATCTTGTCCAGCACCTCAACCCCGCGGGTCGAGCCGATCCGGCAGGGCGTGCACTTGCCGCAGCTTTCAATCGCGCAAAACTCCATGGCAAAGCGCGCCTGGGCGCCCATCTGGACCGTGTCGTCAAACACGACAATACCGCCGTGACCGATCAGGCCATCGCGGGCGGTAAAGGCTTCATAATCATAGGGCGTATCAAACAGGCTTGGCGGGAAATAGGCCCCCAGCGGCCCGCCGCATTGCACCGCCTTGACCGGACGGCCAGAGGCTGTGCCGCCAGCAACCGTCTCGATAATCTCGCCCAGCGTAATGCCAAAGGCGGCCTCAAACAGGCCGGTATGCTTGGCATTGCCCGCAATCTGGATCGGCATGGTACCGCGCGAGCGGCCAAGGCCAAAATCGGCATAGGCCTTGGCCCCCTTGGCCAGGATGACCGGCACACTGGCGAGCGAGATCAGATTATTGATCACGGTTGGCTGGCCAAACAGGCCCTTGTGGGCGGGCAAGGGCGGCTTGGCCCGCACCATGCCGCGCTTGCCTTCCAGGCTTTCGAGCAAGGCGGTTTCCTCGCCGCAGACATAGGCCCCGGCCCCGACGCGCAATTCCAAGTCAAAACAGCGGCCTGAACCGAGTATGCTAGCCCCAATCAGACCCGCCGCCCGCGCCGTTTCAATTGCGGCGGCAAAGGTGATATTGGCATGGGGGTATTCAGAGCGCGAATAGACAAAGCCCTTGTCCGCGCCCACGGCCAGACCGGCAATAATCATGCCCTCAATCAGGCAAAACGGGTCGCCTTCCAGGATCATGCGGTCAGCAAACGTGCCGCTATCGCCCTCATCGGCATTGCAGACAATGTATTTGCGATTGCCCTTGGCCTCGGCCACGGTCTTCCATTTGATGCCCGTGGGAAAGCCCGCCCCGCCCCGGCCGCGCAGGCCAGAAGCCGTGACCTCGGCGACAAGCTCTTGTGCGCTCAGGGCCAAGGCGCGGTTCAGGCCCTCCAGCCCGCCATGGGCGCGGTAGTCCTCAAGCGATAAGGGATCGACAATGCCGCAGCGGGCAAAGGTCAGGCGGGTCTGACGCACCATAAACGGATGCTCTTCTGGCCGGCCAATGCGCAGGGCATGCTCGGCCCCGCTCAAAAGACCCGCCGCCAAAAGGCCCGCCACATCGCGCGCCGCCACCGGGCCATAGGCGATACGGCCCGCCTTGGTCTCGACCTCGATCATGGGTTCCAGCCAGGTCATGCCGCGCGAGCCGGTGCGGATGATCTGGACATCGGGTCCAGCCTGAGCCGCTAGGGCCATGGCCACCGCATCGGCCCCAACCGCCAGGGCCGAAACATCCCTTGGCACAAAGAGCCGGATCATACGCCCGCCTCCCCGGACACGGCCTCAATCAGGGCCATGCCGTCGAGCCGTCCAAAGGGCTTGCCATTGACCAGGGCCGCCGGGGCCACAGCGCACAGGCCAAGGCAATAAACCGGCTCAATCGTGACCTGGCCGTCCTTGGTGGTTTCGCCCCAGCCAATGCCCAGCGAGCCGAGCAGGAAACTGGCCGTCTCGCGCCCGCCCATGGCCTGACAGGCCTCGGCCCGGCAGACCTTGACCACGGTCTTGCCGGCCGGGACCTCACGAAAATCATGATAAAAACTGACCACGCCGTGAATTTCGGCGCGGCTGCGGTTTAAGGCCTTGGCAATCAGGGGAATGGCAGCCTTGGGCACACAGCCAAACGCCGCCTGCAAGGCATGCAGGATCGGCAGGGCCGGACCCTCAAGACCCAAATGCCCGGCAATAATCTCTTCGGCCACAGCCGCATCAAAGTCCAATGCCAAACCCTTAGCTAATCTCGGCGCAAAACAGCGCAACCGCCCCATAATCTTAGGTCACTTGTGTCCAACGTCACGCCTAAACTGACAATGCGCAATTGGCCACCATGCCAAAATTCGATGGAGGCTAGGATTTCAAGCTTAAGCGCTCGGTCAAACGCTCAAGCAGTCCCCGCGCAAGTTCGTACTCACCCAAGATTGCGACATCGGCGCCGCGGGCCATCAGGTATTGAACCTCTTGGTCTGTATGCGCCCTTGCCAATACCGGCAGCTTAGGATTAGCGCGGTGCGACTGCACAATCACCTGACCGGCTTCAAAGGCATGAGGAATGGCGATAATCAGACCGGCCGCCTGGACCAGATTAGCCTGACGCAAGACCGCTGGATCGGCCGCATTGCCAATAATGGTTGCAAATCCGGCCATTTGCGCCTGGCCAATGGCGTCATAATTGTGATCGATAACCAGCACAGACATGCCCAGCTTGGCCATGCCTTCGGCAACCGTTAAACCAACCCGGCCAAAACCGACCAGCACAGTGTGTCCACTCAGCGGTGAAATCGCCGTCCCCGGCATGACCTCAATCGGGTTGGTCTGTGGACGGGCCTTGGCCTTAGAAAACCTGATCGCCAAACTAACCAGCAGCGGGTTGAGCACAATCGAAATAATGGCCGCCGCCAAGATCAGGTCTCGGCCGTGTTGCGGCAAGACCCCCAGCACCACCCCCAAGCCGGAGAAGATGAAAGAAAATTCGCCGATCTGGGCCAGACTTGCGGCGACCGTAAACGCCGTTTCCCCTTTGCGACCGGCAATGTGCAATAGGGCCAGGGACACACCGAACTTGCCGACCAATATGATGGCGACCGTGGCCAGGATCGCCCATGGGTCGGTCAGCAATACACCCGGGTTGAACAACATGCCGACGGATACGAAAAACAAGACCGCAAACGCATCGCGCAATGGAAGTGTATCTTCGGCGGCCCTCTGGCTAAGCTCGGACTCGCTTAACATCATGCCTGCAAAAAATGCGCCCAAGGCAAAGGATACACCGAACAAGGCCGCTGCACCAAAGGCAACCCCCATGGCAATGGCCAGAACCGCAAGCCGAAACAGCTCGCGCGAACCTGTATGGGCAACATAATGCAAGACGCGCGGGATGACCTGCCTGCCGACAATCAGCATGATGGCAATAAAAGCGCCGACCTTGCCCAAGGTGACGGCGAGCGAGATACCAATATGGGTCAAATCTTGGTTCGGTTGGCGCATGGCCTGGGCCAAGACGGGCAAAAGCACCAAGGCCATGATCATGGCCAGGTCTTCAACAATTAACCAGCCCATGCCAATCCGGCCGCGCTCGGTCTGAACAAGCCGGCGGCTTTGCAAGGTCCGCAAAAGCACGACAGTGCTGGCAACCGATAAGGACAAGCCAAACACCAAACCAGCGGCCGGTGTCCAACCCAAGGCTCGGCCCAGCCCGTATCCAACGGCGGTTGTAATCGCCATCTGCCCAAGCGCGCCGGGAATGGCCACCTTGCGGACCGACAACAGATCTTTCAGCGAAAAATGCAGGCCGACCCCGAACATCAATAGGATGATGCCCATCTCGGCCAATTCATTGGCCAATTTGGAGTCCGACACCCAGCCCGGCGTAAACGGACCAAGAACAACACCGGCAAGCAGATAACCAACCAGCGGCGATAACCGGATACGCTGCGCCAACAAGCCCAGAACAAAGGCAATGCAAAGCCCAGCCGTTATGGTCGCGATCAAGGGCGTTTCATGCAAGTGGCTAATCCCTC
>JBIIZD010000049.1:0-20440 GCA_044346445.1 Caulobacteraceae bacterium | reverse complement strand
AAACAAAGACTCCGGGCTGCGCAACCAAGCCCGAAAATACAATTGACGCGGGGTGGAGCAGCCCGGTAGCTCGTCAGGCTCATAACCTGAAGGTCACAGGTTCAAATCCTGTCCCCGCACCCAACATTCTTCAAACAATAATCCGACAGGCCAACGCGGCGCAGCCCGTTCGCGCCGCAAACGATTCACAGGATCGTTTGCGACACTCACCTCCTCAGGCTCATAACCTGAAGGTCACAGGTTCAAATCCTGTCCCCGCACCCAACATCCTTCCAACGCACAAGCCTTCACAAAACACCCCGCCGCAAGCGCAAGCTCGGCGGGGTTTTGCGTTGCGAGAAGGAGAAACTCGGTTGACTTGAAAACTTGGGGTGTATTTAGGGCGTGAAAATATTAACGCCACCTAGAGCAAGCTATCGCTCTGTTCATTAGACTTTTTTCCGCCAAGGCTGTGGCGGCTTGCAACCAAAGGGGAGACGTATTGTGGCTAAATTGAATGCGAAACAACTGGGTATAACCATTGCTATAGCGGTTGCTGCCGCTTTGAGCGCAAAATTTCTCAGTCCCGTGATCGTGAAAGCATTCTCTCCAAACGGCGGTGTGACCGTGGGGACAACGATTGAATCGTCTTCCGGCGTGACGGAAGACCAAATGAACTTGGAGTTGTTGGATATTTTAACCAAAGCGGTCACCGAACAAGTAAAAGACTTGGCTGCGAAACAGGAAAAAGCTGGTGGTCCCACCGCCCCGTTAATGTTCCCCGAGAGCGCCTATGTCGTTATGTCTGGTAAGAAGCTCGCCGTTATTAAGATTCGAAGCCAAGGCGCGGCCTCCATTGCGGTGATCCTTGGGATTGATAAACAAGAATTGATCAAGGTTACTTGCGTTAACAAGAAAAATGAAGACGTTGATATTAGTAAAGGCAAATGCTTTGACGAAATCAAAAAGTCTTTCAAGTTGGCTTGATTATCCAGTCTAAAATCGGTCGACCAAAGATTTGAACCGACCTGGTCCTAGGTTGGTTCAAGTCTTGGTAGACTGAGGATGTCGAAAATCTGCTAGTTTAAGTCCCCATCGGGGCAAAGTGTGCTGACGTCCGACAGATTATACATTGAGCAGCAGGACAAGAACCTCTAGCGCCACTCATGCCACAGATCAGTGCGCGGTTTGTTGAGTTTCTGGATCAGACAGCGCTCCCAGCCGATTCTATCCGCGCCGCTGCCGCGCTCGGCATTACGGCACTCAAGGTCGCCCTAGAGGAGCAGCCGGGCCTTGCAACTGACTTGGCTCGGGCGTTTGTCGACGACGCCCTTGTGCGCTTCTTGCGCCCTGAGAATGCCGAGGCCTATATCGAACAATGCGATGCAGCGGCTGAACTTTTCAGCGATGCGCCGCACCCGAGAGTCCGTCTCCAGGCGTATCGGGCCCGCTATTATAAGGCACACCGGATGCGGTCGTTGAAACGTGGCGAGGAGGCGCTCGATGTGCAGCGCGCCTTGATCGCCGATATCGACAATGCCAGCGATTCGTTGCTGTTCAGCATTCAGGCGAACGCGCTTGCCGCAGTCAGTGGGATACTGGAAGATTCAGGTCAGCGCGCGGCTGCCAATACGGTGCTTAACGACATTGTCACGCGTTTTGAGGCCGCGGACGACCCGGATTTGATGCTCAGCTGCGCCTGGGCGCGGCACAACCGGGCGGAGGCGCATGCGCGCGCTGGCGACAAGGCCGGAGCTGCGGCGGAATTTGCAGTCATTGTGACCCGCTACGGGGATGCTGTTACAGCCGCGCTAAAGGATCGCGTTGCCATGGCCTTGTGGCGACAAGCCGAACTGGCGCTGTCGGTCGAGGACTACGCAACGGCTAGGGCCCATTTCGAGGCGATCCTTCACCGCTTTCAAAACGACGGCGAACAATCGCTAAAGACCATGGTCAAGGATGCAACGAAGAAACTGAAGGCGCTTGCGGCGGCTTGAGGCCGCAATATTGATTGTCGCTCATGCGCTCACTGGTTTTGCCGCCATGCGGATATTCAGGCAAAGATAAGGCTCAGCCTTAACGCCGTTAATTAAGACGGGCCTTGATGGTTGTTGAGGGCTTGCAGGCGTAGTTGCCATCGACCTTCATGCAATAAGCCTCGATCTTATCGCCCTCTTTTAACGATTCATACGATTCGCGCGTCACAACCATCTCAATGGACTCTAGGTTCATCTTGAAGCCCGAAGAGTAGTCGGGCATGCAAAACTGACCATTAGACAAATCCACTGTGCAGTTTTTATCAACGGCGCCAAAATTCGAGTTATCGGCCGTGTTTATAAAGCCAGATACCAAATAGATTTTACGTAATCTTGGCATGCCTGACTGGTAAATCCTAAATCGCTTATTAATTTTTTTGCTGCTTATACTGATATACTCCTTTTTGCCTTGGCTGAGAAACATCTTAGCTTCTTGCTGATTGGAAAAACCCTTATAGACGATTAGCCCAATCGCGATTGAGATCACGATGGCAAAAACAGATAGGATTGCTCCAAAACTAGTATCTCGGGCGGACATTTTTCCTCCAGCGTAACGCGGTTCAGCAAAGTTCGCCCATGGTTTGGGGCGGTTGGGTTAGCGTTTTGGGCCCTTAGTCAAATTGGCGAACTTGGATTACCGGCATGAATTGTTAATGCGTTCGGAACCCCGTTATCGCTAGGTTTCTAACTTTTCCGGTGCTTTCGCAAGAGACAAAAACCTGTGATCGTCTAGTCTTCCGCTCCGCACTTGCCGCAAAGGCGCTCTATACACGCATCATCGGTTGGTTTGCGCGCTCGGCGCGACGCATCCGCCTTGCCACAGCTTAAGGCAAGCGGCCGCCAAGGTCTGTCTCCCCACACTCTAGGCGTACTCGTCATGGCCCACCAAAACACCCCCCCTAGCGGCAGCCGGTCTTGGGGTTTTTCGTTTTTGGAAAAGGCGTGAGGGGGCCTGGCTTGACTAGTGAAACAGGCGGCGTATTCATGGGGTGAAGGTGGAATCACGACCTTGGGGCGCTCAACCGCTTCGGGTCATGGAATCTTAATCTTGGCGCTATGGCTGTGGCGTGTCGCAACCTCGGGGAGATTTATCTTGGCTAAACTAACTCCAAAACAGATTGGCTTAACCGTGGCTCTAGCGATTGTTGCCGCTATTACCGCAAAGGGTGTCAGCTATCTAATCACAAACTCCGGCAAGCCAAGCGGGCCAAAAGACATATCTGTGCAAGTAAGCTCGACCCCTGCCGCCTCTGTGCAAGCAAGCTCGACCCCTGCCGCCGCCGATATGTGGGTCACGTCAGCCACTGAGTCCTCTTACGGGGTAACGGAAGACCAGATGGGTGCGGATTACCTGGATGCTATAGGCAAGCGTGTCGTCGAAAATTTGACGAATTTGGCCCTCAAGGCCGAACAAAATGGTGGTCCTAAGGCCCCGCCATTTACGTCTGAGGGCACCTACGAAGTTATGTCGGGAAAGAAGCTAGGGGTTATCAAGATTCGAAGCCAAGGGAGGACGCCGATGGCGGTGATCATTGGGATCGACAAACAAGAGCTGATAAAGGTTTCGTGTCTTAACAAGGAGAACGGTGGAGACATTGTGATAACCACCGGCAAATGCCGTGACGAGATAAACAAAGCTTTCAAGCTGTCTTGAAAATTCCAGATATCGATGGGCGAAGGCGGGTTTATTCGGACAAGAGTCTAGCTTGGCCATTTTCCACGCCAGCAAATACTTGCACGAATTGAGCCCGCTGTGACCGTCAGGTTCGTAAGCTGAAGGTCACAGCGGCCAAGCCTTATCCCACCACCAAAACCGTCGCCGACATAGCCCACCAAATCGGCCCGCCCCAAGCGAAAGCTTGGCGGCGGTCTTTGCGTTTTCGGGGGGGCGCGTTAAAGTCCCGATTTTCGGGCCCTGGTTGATCCTCAGCGTGCCGGCCAAAGGGATCAGGCGAAGCTTGTCTGCACTTTCACGTCACAGCGCTGGCGGTAGCGGTGGAATCCGAGCGACGACCACGTCCTGACTTTGCCGACTAATGCCATAGATAATGCGTTCGCCACGCACACTGGTGTCCCAGGCCCAGCCTTGACCTTCAAAAGGCACAGCAATCTTGGTGACATAGTCTAGCACCACGCCCTGTTTCGGTAGCCGCAGAACATAAAGCTCTCGTGCATCATGGCCGGTAACATAGAGAAGGCCATCCTCGCCCCAGTCTCCCCCAGAACTGGAGCTTGCGCCCCAGGTTGCCACGACCTCTTGAGGAAAAACCCAGGATTGTCGCATTTGCCATGCATCGTCGAACTGGCCCAGATAGGTCCAGCGTTGATCAAACCCGGGCGTTGTCCCCTTGTCATTATAATTGGCAAAACAGGCCCACCAAAAGCCACGATACCGAACGGCCCAAGTCAAGGACCCTAGCCGAATACCAAAGCTATGGGTCTCGATAGGTTGCATCGTGGCGGTGTCAAACGTTTCCAGAGAGCTTGCCATCGGCAATTGGGGGAAGTTCGAGTGCGCCAAGACCAATCGATTTTTGGCAACATAGCCCGCGTTAAAGTGCACGATCGCCCCATCAGCTTCATCGCGCCATTCTGCGACGCGCACGCCATCAGATTTGCGATGTTTGACCAATGTGCGATTGCCGATGCCATAGAAATGGTTCGCATCAACCGCCGCCGCTTGGTTGGCTTCTGGTACACGCCAGCGACGCAGCTCTGTTGCCGTCAGGCTAGCGGGCAAGCTTGCCTTGGTGTTCGGGCTCGCCTGGGCGCCAGCACCCAAGGGCGTAAGGACCGGTAAGGCCAACGCAACACATTCCAGAAAGTGTCTTCTCGTCCAGGCTCGGGGCATCAGAACGTCTTTGCGACTTCAAAGCTCCAGCTGCGGCCACTCAGCAGGGCTTGGCTGACCCCGGCATCATAACCGAAAGCACCTGATGTTAATGGCGGCGGCTCATCTGTTAGGTTCGCGACCGACAACCTTATCCGTGTATTGGCGAGCCAGGTTGGTGTTTGGTTCTCAAACTTGTAACTTACTGAGAGATTGTAAGTCACGACCGGATCAATCACCAGGCGATAGAGTGTGTTGCCCGCGGTGAAGAAGGGTTCGATATAGGACGGCTTGCCAAGGCTCTCATAGACGGCCTGTGTCGTCGTGGCACCGGAATCATGTGTTTTGCCGACATGATAGATACCAAGGCCGACATTCCATCCATCCTTGTCCCAGTTGATATTGGTCGTGCTGCGCCACTTTGCGACGCCATCGGCATAAAGCCCATCGTTCTCGGTCGGTGCGACATTGGCTGGTGCAAGAATGGTGCGCGAGCGATCCAGATAGCTCCAGTCTGATGTGACGAAGAGTCGGCCCCAAGGCTGGCGTGGCATTGCATAGCGGGCGCCAAGGTCCACACCCTTGTGTTGGCTTGTCGACAGATTCACGAAGGGCTGGTAGCGCGCGAAGATCCGTCCTGCTGGCGCGGCGGGCTTGGTTGGGTTTGCGGCATTATAGGCAGCAAATGCAGCGCGATCCTCCGGTGTCAGTGCGTAACGCTGGACATTGATGTCACCGCGATAGGTCGCACCACTACCGACATCGATTAGGTTGACAGGCACACCTGCGGCAATCTGCGTCTGTGTATAGGCCCGCAACAGCGCCGTGTCGCTTGCGTCTATCTGTGCGGTGCTGCGCTGACCAAGCAGGTTTGTGCGGTCGATGCTCCACAGATCGGCGGTGAAGCTCAGTCCCTTAATGCCCGGAACGTCAACCACCAAACCATAGGTCTTACCTTTGGATTCTTGAGGCTTCAGGTCAGGATTGCCACCAAAATAGGTGCGCTTGACATAGGGGCCCTCGTTAAGGAATGGGTTGCGATAGGCATCGATATCGCCTGCGCCGGCCGTGATGGACCAACGCGGGCTTGTATTGAGGGCAGCAAGGCTTGGTGCCATGAAACCCTCATTGTATGAGGCGCGTACCATCAGCCAAGATGTTGGCCGCCAGTTTACGCCGACTTTCGGCTTGGTAGTGTCGCCAAAGTCACTGTATTTCTCGAACCGCGCTGATGCCGTCAGCTCAAGGCTGTTCACCAGAGGTATAGCACGCTCGGCGGAAACTAATGGCACCACCGTTTCAGCATAGGCACTGGTGACGTCACGCTTGCCAAACACATCAGGCCGGGGTGGATGCAGCAAGAAATCATTATTGAGCGGATCCAGGCCTGAGCCTGCTGAGTTTTCCCCGCTGAATGGCGGGCGCACATCGCTCAGCTCCTCACGACGAAACTCCACACCGAATGCGGCTTTCACATCGCTATCCCATAGTGAGAACAATGTGCCGGAAGTCCGGAACTCGGCGCTGGCGATTGAGCTTTCCGCGCTTCGTGAATAGACCTCAGAGAATGAATCCACAACAGACTGCGGATTAGTGTAAGGCTGGTCGGCAACCACCACTCCACTTGCTACGCGAAACGTGTAGCCAAAAGGATTGTAAGCGCCCGCATCGGTGCGCGCGATCGCGGCTTGGAGCTTACTTTCGCGTACGTCCGGGAACGCATCGTCAGTGCCACTGACCTTGTTGTAGAATAACGAGCCCTCCCACTCCCAGGTGGCACCAAGCTTGCCGCGTAAACCGCTGACGATCCTGTAGACGTCAGCTTTGGTTTCGACGCTCTCTGATGCCAAGTCCCGAATCGTGAGCTGTGTGAAGCTGACGCTCCGCGGCGTGCCGACGATCCGCGCCGTGCCGTCAGTGTTCGGTGCGCCGGTAGGGTGGTAAAAGCGCGAGCCATAAGGGTTGAACCGGCTATCCACTGGCATCACCATCAGCTGGTCTGAGGTGGGCGCGTTCAGAGCCAATGGCTGGCGACGCATGGTGGATGATGAGCCGTAATAGCCAAATTCGCTAAAGAAGGTTAGCCGCGAAGTGATGTCGTATTCTGCCGTCACAAAGGCATTGCCGCGGGTGGTCTTAGGGGAAGCAAATCCAAACTGATTTAAATCCAAGAAGAATTCTGGGTTGGTGGTGCGGCTGGGCGCTACGGATGTCAGGGCCGGCGTACCGTTCACAGGCCGGAAGAAATTATTAGCCGTTCCGGTACCGATTCTAAAGGTGGGCCAAAAGCCGCGCGCCGATCGGGCATCGAAGGGGCCACCCAAAACGTTAAAGGGGGCTGGTGCGCGGTCAACGTTCAAGGAGGTCCGACTAAAGTCTCGATCGGTGAGGAGCGTGGCATTACGCGAAAGCCCTTCGATGGTTCCGAACAACCGTCCTCGGTCGTCTGCGAAACGGGTTCCGAAGGTAATCGCGCCCTGCACACTCTCGCCGCCGCCAGCTTCAGGCTTGGTATAGCGCAAGAGCGTCTCAACACCCTCAAAATCGCGCTTCAATACATAGTTGATCACCCCGCCAACAGCATCAGAACCGTAAACTGAGGATGCGCCGTCCCGCAGAACTTCAATCCGCGCAATTCCTTGTGTCGGTAGATGGTTGATATTGACCGCCTGCGACAAGCCAGCGGTGAACGGATTGATGGCCATGCGGCGGCCATTGATCAAAACCAAGGTTGCCGTCGCGCCCATATTGCGCAGGTTCAAGTTGGCATTATCGCCCCGAGCGCCGGAAGACCCCAAACGGGTTTCGTTCTCAGGCAGATTGCTGACCGATGGCAAAGAAGACAGTAACTCAGACGGCAGCAGCGCCCCGCGCAATTCGATTGCGCGCTGGTCGAGCACCGTAATCGGAACCGTCGTTTCAAGGTTTGAACGGCGAATGTTAGAGCCTGTAACGATGACTGTTTCGACTTCGGGGACAGGCTGTTCACTGGCTTGTTCAGCGGCGGCAAATTGCGACCAGGTCAAGCTAAGGATAGCGGCGGCTGCGACAGTTTCAAACAAGCCAGTAGAACGACGTAAGGACTGAGTCATTACTTTCCCCAATTTTCACAATTGCGAGCTTGATTACAGATTGTGAGTGACAGTCCTGCAACATCATGATGACACATATGTGATCGGCCTGAACCGCACTGGGTTTGCCTGAGGCTATTGGATTGAGGACGTGCGGCCCCAGCCCCCTTTGCGGGGAAGGCGGCTAAGGGTGAGGGGGGACATGCCGGTACTTCGACAGGCTCAGCATGGGCTCTTTGCCGCTGTGCCCCTGATCGCCACTGGCAAGATCAACAAAAAGTCCGGCGCAGCGCCTATCAGGAGCATTTATCAGACGCCTAGCCAAGGCCTAGAAACCGGCGCACCGGGGGTATGCGGCGCAGGATCAGGGCCTCTATGGCCGCAATGGCGAGTATGGACAGGCCAAGCACCGGCAAGAACAGGCCAAGCCCCACAATCAAGACGCCGAGGCCCTTGGATGGGACGCCCTGGCCCAGCGGCGGCGGCGCGCCCAACTGACCTTCGGGCCGCCTCTGCCACCACAGGACCGCCGCACTGACCACCAGTGTGCAAAGACCAAGCGCGGTCAGGACGCCGAGGACCTGATTGGTCAGGCCAAACAATTGGCCCTCATGCAGGGCGGTGCCATAGCCAATGACCCGGTCGATGGGGTGGCGGTCGGCAAAGGCCTGACGGTTCTGGATTTGGCCGGTGGCCGGATCAAGGCTCAGGGTCACCCGAAGCGGGCGGTTCTGGGCATCGGACCTTGCGCTCCAGCCGGGGCTCTTGACCGAGGGTGGGGCGATCAGGACGGGCGGGGCGAGGTTCAGCGGCCGGATCGCGGCCGTCATGGCGGCAAAGGATGGCTTGGCGGCGGCGGCCTGAACCTTGGCGGCATTCGCGCCCGCGCTCATATCCATGCCGGCCATGGTATCGGCGGCCTCGGCAGCGCGGCTGGTGGTCCAGTCCTGACGCACGACATCGGTATGGGTCAGACGCCTAGCGGCCTTGAAGCCTTCGCCCCAGACCGTCGTCCAGGGCAGACCGGTTAAGAGGAGGACAAGGGCAAACCCTGAGACCCAGACCCCCGTCACCGCATGCAGGTCGCGCCAGAACAGGGTCTTGCCAGAGCCGAGCCTAGGATAGACAAGGCCCGCCAGCCCCTTGGCCCCGCGCGGCCACCACAGATAAAGCCCGGTCACAATCATGACAATCGCCCAGGAGGCGGCCAGCTCGACCACGAGCTTGCCGCGATCGCCGATCAAGAGCTCGCCATGAATCGCCTTGATGACGGCCATGAACCGGTCCTTGGTTGGTACGATCTTGAGAACCGCCAAGCTTTGAGGGTGGATATAGACGAGTTGATCCTTGCCGCCCGCCTTGACCGTGACGCGTACCGCGTCGTGCGGGTTCTGGCGCACCTCCAGGGTTTTGAGCCTTGCGCCGGGAACCGCGTTTAGGGCTGCTGCAACTTGCGCATCGGCGCTCGCTGGCGGCCCGTTAAAGACCAGATGATCATAGGGCCGGTCCAGCAGCGCCTCGATCTGGGGCTTGAATAAATAGGCCGAGCCGCTAATGGCCAGGATCAGGATGAAGGGCAGGCAAAACAGGCCGGCATAAAAATGCCAACGCCATATGGCCCGGTGATCGATCAGGCCCTGCCTTTGGTTCTTGGATTTGAGCGGGGTGACGGTCATGGCCGGGTCCTAACCCTTGATCTTCAGATCAAGCACAAAGGTGCGTTGCGGTAGCGGGTGGGCGACATAGGCTTGATCATTGAACAGATTGTCTATGCCGATACTGATCTGGGCTTGCGGGGTCAGATTATAGGCAATGCGGCCATCGACGGTGAAATACTCGCTCTGAAATCCGTAAGCATCGCCGCGCACCAGGCCAAACAGGTCTGAATTTGGCCGGGAACCATAGCGCCAGCCGAGGGACACCTTGAGCGCGTCATTGACCCGGTAGCGAAGATTGCCATTGGCCCGCCAGTCTGGAATTCGCGGAAAGGCGGCACCTTCGGCGGCCCGGGCCGCTCGATTCTTGACCGTCTTGGCCTCCATCCAGGCACTATTGACGTCCAAATCCAGCCCATCGATCAGGATGTCGGTGGCCTCCAAGATCAGCTCTGCCCCCACTTGCTGCACCTGATCGATATTTTTGTACGAGGTAACCACCGCGCCATAGGCGTTGAGACCGCTGAAACTGAAGATCGCATCATCGATGTTTTGATAGAACAGGCTGGCCGTCGCCCGCACCTTGGGAAAACTCCGGCGCAGGATCAGGTTGGCATCGGTCGATTTTTCCGGCTTCAGATTCGGGTCAAAGCTGGTCGGGTCAATTTGGCGGGTCACATCGTCAATTCTGCCTTGAAACAGCTCGCCGACCGTTGGAAACCGCACGGCACTACCCAGGCTCAGTTGCAGGCCAATGTCGCCGGGAAGCCGCCCTTGCAGGCTAAGCTTGGGGCTGACCGAGGTGTCTGAGCGGTCCCCATAACCGCTATCGATCCGTGTTCCGCCCAGCGCCTTGCCAAGTCCGCCATCAAAGGCCCGCCACTGGTCAAGCCGCACGCCCGCCGTCAATTCAAGGTCTGGATTGAGCGCAATCTCGTCCTCTAACCACACGCCTAAAAGGCTGGTCTTGCCATAGGTCGAGGCCGAATAGACCGGCGCTGCGGCATCCTTCCATCGGGTCGTGGTGAAGGTGTCCTGATCGGTTTGATAGAGGTTGGCATTGACCCCCAGCCCGAGCTTATGCGCGCCGAACCGCCGCTCTGCGGTTACATCCCCGGTCCACCAGCCCGGTGTATTCTGTCTTGTCAAAGTGCCTGCGCCATTGGCCTGGCCCGTCAAATAGTCCTTTGAGGTGCGCACATCCTGGCTGGCAATCCAGTAGCGGGACAGGTTGGCCGATACGGTCCAGCCAAGCGCTGGACCGCTGAGTTTCAATCCGCCCAAATACTCGGTGCGGGCCGTCAGGGACTGGGTCAGGCCCGTCGTATTCCAGACCTTGCCGCCAAGGCTGACCTTGCCCTGGCCAATGACGGTGCCCGAGGCATCACGCAAAAAGCTTCGCACGTCCGTTAGGTCCTGATCGGTCTTCCAGCCAAGGCCAAGCGCCTCGGCTGTCCAGCCATTTTGCGCGGCATAGCCAAGCCTCAGCCGAAACTGATTCTGGATCACATGCACAGGTGAGGCCGCGCCAAACACGGGGCTTGCCAAACGCTTGTCATCAAACGCGCCGGTGACGGGCGTTGCGGAACCGGTGGCGGCGGTCAAAAGCGTATAGGTCATGGACTGACCGACATTGTCAAAATGTCGAAAGCCTGCCCGAACCGTCAAGGGTCCGTCCGATGGCTGATAAGACCCGCCGGCCTCGAGGCTATAGCCCCTAAAACGCTCGTCAAACCCATATTCTTTGAACGGCATGACCATGGTCTGGACCGTGGCATAGGCCGTCTTGCCCTGTGGTCGCTCGGTGGTAACTGAAATCACCCCGCCCATCGAATTGCCGCCATAACGGGCTGAATAGGGGCCGTAAACAATATCAAATTGCTGAACCTCGGCGGGCCCCACCACATTCCATTTTGGTGGATAGTCCCAGCGATTGCCAAGCAGGTTGGAGACCACAAACCCATCCACCAAGACCAGGGTGCGGGCGCTTTGCACCGTATTGGCACCGCGCAAGGCCACCACGGCATTATCATCCCCGGCAAAGCGTTTGCGGACGAAAAAATTGGGCGCGTATTTCATCAAGTCTTCGACATTGACGGCATTAATCGCCTCAAACTCGGTCTTGCTCAAGGAAACAGACAGGCCGCGGGGCTGGACGGTCACAGGCCGGTCGCCACGACCGACAATAATCACCTCATTATCGGTAGAGATGAGCGGTTGCAGATCAGCGGCCATGGCCGGACTGATGCTCATCATGGTCGTGGCCAAAAGGCCAGCCAATAGGGCGCGCGGCGAGACGCCGGCAGACGCATTGCGAGACATAGAAGCTTTCCAATTCTAAAAACGTCAAGGAGGCCGACGCGCAGGGCGTGTCGGCAGCGATTGAGTTCAAAGAATTGAGGGCGGTCCTGTGGTCCAGGGCGGCGGCGCGGCCAGCCCGAGGCCCGGCCTTTGGGTGGTGGCAAGCGGAAGGTCAAGGTCGCCAACGAACCTGATCGGTAAGCTGGCTGCCACTGGGCCTTGACCGCTGATCGCAAGGCTTGCCGCAAAGGCGCAAGGATGATCCGGCCGATCGGGATTTTCTGGGGCCTTATCGGCTGGGGCCTTGAGGACCTTGCCATCTTGGCCAAGGCTGACCGTCATGGCGCCTTGGCCGGTACAGATCACCATTTGCGGCGCGGCACCGACCGATGGCGCGGCCAGCATCACGCCGCCGGGCAAGATCAGGCGCAGGCCAAGCGCGAGCGCTGCTAGCAGCAGGGCATGACCTGGGCGTCTGCGCGATTTGTGGGTGGTCCCCGACATGGGATTGCCTCTACAGCGCCCGTCCTTGGGTGTCGAGCGGCGTGATTGTCGCAGCGGCAAGCGGTTTATCCGGGGTCGGAGGGCATCAAGACAGTTGCCCCCCTAGGGCCAGACGTCCTAAACCCTATCTATAGGCTTGAGGTCAGGCCGGGCGAGCGACGCTGGCGCTTAAGGCGACCGTGTCTGGAAAGTCGAAGACATGTCGGTTGGTGTTGAAATTTCAAACTGGTTGGGCGAGGGGGCAATTGATCTGCCCACAAGCTATGGTCAGTTTTCCATGCGGGTCATGACCGATCTTGGTGACGGGCGCGAGCATGTGGCCATTGGTACGCCGCGTGGGCCAGAGCCCGGCGAGGCGGTGCTGGTGCGGATCCACTCTGAATGCCTGACCGGTGATGTTTTTGGCTCGCACTTGTGTGATTGCGGCCCGCAACTGCATGCGGCCCTGGAGCGGGTGGCCCAGGCCCCTGCCGGTCTGGTGCTTTACTTGCGTCAGGAAGGACGCGGTATTGGGCTGGGTAATAAGCTGAAAGCCTATGCCCTGCAGGCCAAGGGCATGGATACGGTCGAGGCTAATGTCGCCTTGGGCTTTGCCCCGGACCTGCGCGAATTTGACATTGCCGCCCAGGCCTTGAAAAATCTGGGCATTAGCCGGGTGCGGCTCTTGACCAATAATCCAGACAAGGTCGCGGCCTTGCGCAACGCCGGGATCGAGACTGAGCGCGTTGCCGCCTGGACGGCTGAACGTCCAGAAAACCAGGCCTATCTGGCGGCCAAGCGGGCCAAGATGGGCCATATTCTTTAAACGAGGGGCCGCGTCATGCGCCAAGCTGAATTCCTGTTCGATTTTGGAAGTCCCAATGCCTATCTGGTGCACCGCGTCTTGCCGGGCATAGAGGCGCGCACCGGGGCGAAATTTGTCTATAAGCCGGTCCTGCTCGGCGGCCTGTTCAAACTGGCCAATAATCGCTCGCCCATGGAGGCGTTCGGCGATATCCCGAAGAAAATGGCCTATGAGCAGTTGGAGACTGAGCGCTTTGTTAAGCGCCATGGCCTGACCCGCTACCGGTTCAATCCGCATTTTCCGGTCAATACCCTGAACCTGATGCGCGGCGCATTTGCTGCCCAGAGCCTTGGGGTCATGCCCGCCTATATCGAGGCCGTGATCTGCGCCATGTGGGAGGATCAAAAGCCCATGGCCGATCTGGCGGTCTTGGCCCAGGTGTTAGAAGCTGCGGGCCTGGATGCTGCGGCGATTATGGCATTAAGCCAGACGCCAGACATCAAGGCGGCCCTGATGGCGGCCACGCAACAGGCCTATGATCGCGGCGCTTTTGGCATCCCGACCATGTTTGTTGGTGACGAAATATTCTTTGGCAAGGAGCGCCTGGGCCAGGTCGAGGACGAGATCCTAAAAACCGCCTAGATCGAGACCTGACTGCCCATCTCGACCACGCGCCCGGCCGGCAGGTGGAAGACATCGGTTGGATTGGCGGCGTTTCTTTTCATGAAGATATAGATGCGGTTTTGCCATGTGGGCATTTTCGAACTGGCCGCCGCCACCACTGTCCTGCGGCCAAGGAAATACGAGGTCGACATAATGTCGAACCGTGCTTCGCCCTGCGGGCACTTGGCCAAGGACTTGGGCAGGTTGGGGGTTTCCATAAAGCCATAGGTCAGCACGATCTGCAAAAAGTCTGCATTAAGGCGATGCAATTGCATGCGGTCCTTGGCCTCCACGCGCGGGGTTTCAGCCGTCAGCACGGTCAAGATCACATTGGTCTTGTGCAAGACCTTATTGTGCTTGAGATTGTGCAACAGGGCCATGGGCGCGCGGTCTAGGGTGCCGCTCAGATAGACGGCAGTGCCATCGACCCGAAACGGGCTGCGCTGGGACAGCATGGCGGCAATATCGGCCATGGCGGGCGAGTCCTGCTCGATCTTGCGGGTGAGGATGTCCGAGCCCCTTGTCCAGGTCGCCATCATCACAAATAGGGCCGCCCCAAGGGTCAGGGGCACCCAGCCGCCGGACAGAATCTTGAGCGCATTGGCCCCCAGGAATACTAGGTCCAGCGTCAGCAGCGGCGCGATCAAGGCAAGACTGGCCAAGAGCGACCATTTCCACAAACGCCGCACGACAATAAAGGCCAAGGCTGTGGTCACAGCCATGGTGCCGGTCACGGCAAGGCCATAGGCATGGGACAGGTTGCTGGAGCTTTTGAAAATCGCAATCAGCATGAAGACGCCAAGCATGAGCAGCAGATTGATCCTTGGCAAAAAGATCTGGCCAGCATGGGTCTTTGACGTGCGCTCAATGATCAAGCGCGGCAATAGGCCCAGTTGCATGGCCTGATTGGTCAGGGAAAACGCACCCGTTATCACGGCCTGGCTGGCAATAATCGTCGCTAGTGTGGCCAGCACCACCAGTGGAATGCGCAGGACCTCGGGGGCCATTAGGAAGAACCAGTCCAGATTCTGCACGGGCCGATGGGCCGCCGCCGCCGCGCTCACCTCCGACAGGGCAAACGCGCCCTGGCCCAGATAGTTCAGCATCAAACAGGGCAGGACAAGATAGAGCCAAGCGGCCTGGATCGGCCAACGGCCAAAATGGCCCATATCGGCATAGAGGGCTTCGGCCCCGGTCACGGTCAAGAAGACTGAGCCGAGCACGAGTAAGCCGACCACGCCATGTTGGCTCAAGAAGCTGACCGCATAGGCTGGACTGAAGGCAAGCAGGATCTGCGGATTATGGATCATATGGGCCAAACCTAAGCCGCCAATCAGCAAGAACCAGACAAGGCAGATCGGGCCAAACCAGGCGGCGACTTTTTCGGTGCCGCGCGACTGGACCATGAACAGGCCAAACAAGATCGCCATGCTGATCCCGACCACTAGGCCGGGAGTCACCATATGGGCGAGTGACGGCACGGTGCGCAGGCCCTCGACCGCCGAGAGCACAGAAATCGCCGGGGTGATTATGGCATCACCGTAAAACAGGGCGGCCCCGCATGCGCCCAGAACAAATACGGTCCTGGTCCGCCCCCCCAGGGCTTGCTGGGCGAGCGCCATCAGCGACAAGACCCCGCCCTCGCCGCGATTATCGGCGCGCATCAGGAAAATCACATATTTGACGGTCACGACCAGAATCAGGGCCCAGAGCGCCAGGGACACAACCCCGATCACTTCGGATCGCACCAGCCCATCCTTGGCCGCTTGGCTCAAGGCTTCACGAAAGGCATAGAGCGGGCTGGTACCAATATCCCCGTACACCACACCAATCGAGCCGAGGGCCAGGGTCCAGAACCGGCCATGGGTGGGGCTGGTCGTGGCGGTCGGCGTTTCGCAAGAGTTTGGCTTGGTTTGATCTTGTGCCGCTTGGGCAATTGATCCCGTCGAGGACCCATCCTTGGACAGGTCGGTCATGTGTCCAGCTCCGGCGGTCGCGGTTTGATCCGCATCAATCGCCGCGCGGGTGTCTAGGCCTGTGCTTGGGGCGGAGCAATCACAAACTGCAAGTCGGTCTGGACAAACTGTCGCAGCGGCAAGCAAACGGCCAATCAGAACAAATCCTGCCGCATCACGCGGGCGGATGCCATGGCGGGGCCTAGCTGCGCTGATAAATCCGGTCGAACAGGCCGCCATCGGCAAAATGGGTGGCATGAGCCTTTTGCCAGCCGCCAAAGGTCTTGGCTATGGTCAGCAGCGGCAGCTTGGCGAACTTGTTGCCATATTTGGCCAAGGCTTGCGCATTGCGCGGCCGGTAATGGTTCTTGCCGATCAGGTCCTGGGCGCGGGGGCTGTAAAGAAAATTCAGATAGCCTTCAGCAATCGTACGGGTCTTGCGACGGTCAACCACCTTGTCAATCAAGGCCACGGGCGGCTCGGCCAGGATGGACAGGCTGGGCACCACAATCTCAAACTGGCCGCGGCCCAGCTCGTCAAGCGCCAAAAAGGCTTCGTTTTCCCAGGTGATCAGCACATCGCCAATGCCGCGCTGGACAAAGGTCGTGGTCGAGCCGCGCGCGCCGGTATCGAGCACAGGCACCTGCTTATAGAGCTTCTCCAAAAACGCCTGAGCGGTTCCAGCATTACCGCCGGGCTGTTTCAGCGCCCAGGCCCAGGCCGCCAGATAGTTCCAGCGCGCACCGCCCGAGGTCTTGGGGTTGGGGGTAATCACCTCAATGCCGGGCCGAACCAGATCGCTCCAGTCGCGGATCTTCAACGGATTGCCCTTGCGGACCAAAAACACAATGGTCGAGGTATAGGGGCAGGAATTATTCGGCAGGCGCGACTGCCAATTGGCCGGCAAGAGCTGGCCCTTCCTGGCGATCTCGTCAATGTCATAGGCAAGCGCCAGGGTCACGACATCGCCCTGAAGCCCGTCAATCACGGCCCTTGCCTGTTTGCCAGAGCCGCCATGGCTTTGATTGATCAGCAGGTCCTGACCGACCCTGCCCTTCCAATAGGCGGCAAAGGCGGCATTTATGTCCTTATAAAGCTCGCGCGTCGGGTCATAGCTGACATTGAGCAAGGTCACGGCCTTGGGCGCAGCCGCCGCGCGCGACGTGCTGATCAGTGCCGGGGCGGCAAGGGCAGCGCCCACACCCGCTGCGCCGATCAGGAGGCTGCGGCGCGAAGGGGTTTGGATTGATCTGTTCATGCGAAAGTGTCCCATTGGATGCGGATCTGGCTAGGTGGCAAACTGGGCCCGAAGGGCGGTTGCCTGATGGTCTGCCATCCGGCGGCGGGTGTCTCCGTCATTACGCAAGACGGTTAAATGCATGGCCCCGGCACGCCCCGGTGTGAGCGGGCCTTGGGGCGGTCGGAACACGTTAAGGGTCATGATGGCCTCTATGGGCCGGTCATGGCCTTGTGAGTTTATTTCATATAAAGCCTAGCGATCAAATATAGATTAAAATTGAAGGGCCGATAGGTTTTCTAAGGCAGGAATTTGGGCACCTTCATGGCTGCGTCACATGTCTGTGGTCTGATAGAATTTGATTCGGTTGCCCTCTGGCTGCACCGTTGAAAGTTTCGACCATGGCTATGCCCGCGCCTCGATCAAGGATCCAACGCCCCGACGGGCGGCTATTGGTGCTTGGGGGCGGCGGCATATCGGCCTTGCTGGTCCTAGGTCTAAGCGTTCAGGCCGCAGTTTTGCCGGTGCTGGTGCTGGCGGCGCTGAATGCCAGCCTGACCGCTTGGCTGATCCTGCGGCCCCAAGCGGGTGCGAAGGATTCAGACTCTGGATATGACACCATGCCAGCGCACGCTTCAGCGCCCGTTTCACCGCCCTTTGAGGCCATGCTGCGCACCCTGCCGGAGCCGGTCATGGTGATTGCAGCTCAAGAAATCGATGATCTTGCCGGTCAAAGAATTCAATTTTCCAATGCGGCGGCCAAGGAGTTTTTCAAAATTCAGGATGATGGCGCCTTGCTGATTACCGCCATCCGCAACCCCGATGTGCTGGAGCGGGTTGACGAGGCCTTGTTTGGTGGCCTGGCTGGCGAGGTCGCTTATGAGTTGGGCGGGGCTCAGGATCGTTATTTGCGCGCCTTTGTGCGACCGCTGGGCGAGACTGCGGATGGACAGCGTCTGGCCTTGCTCCTGATGCGTGATGAAACCAATGCGCGGCGCAATGAGCGGATGCGCGCCGATTTTTTGGCCAATGCCAGCCATGAACTGCGCACGCCGCTCGCGTCCTTGTCGGGCTTTATCGACACCTTGCGTGGCCATGCCCGCGACGATACCGAAGCACGTGAGCGTTTCTTGCAGATCATGGCCACCCAGGCCGAACGCATGTCGCGTCTGATTGACGACCTGTTATCGCTGAGCCGTATTGAGCTGAATGAGCATATTGCGCCAGCCGGTTGTGTTGACCTGTCACAGGCCGTGGCCGATGTCGTCGATGCCGTTGGACCCATGCTTGCAGAATCGGGCGTTAAGCTGGACCTGGACCTGCCAAGGCTTGGTCAAGCCCTGGTCTTGGGCGACCGCGACCAGATGGTGCAGGTCGTGCAGAACCTGATTGATAATGCGGTCAAGTATTCCAAGGGACGCGGACCGGTGCGGGTTGAATGCCAGGTGGGTTTGAGCGGCGAGGCCGCGACCGCCCTTCGTGAGCCGCAGGCCGCCAGGCTTTCGCTCTTGACGCCGGACGACATCAATGAAGGCCAGTATGTCTGTTTGAGGATCAAGGATTCTGGCCCTGGCATTGCCCGCCAATATCTCCCGAGGCTGGCCGAGCGATTTTATCGGATTGAGGGTCAAAAAAGTGGTGAGCGGTCGGGAACGGGCCTGGGTCTGGCGATTGTAAAGCACATTATCAATCGCCATCGCGGTGGCTTTGCGGTGGAAAGCCTAGCGGGCTCTGGGGCCGCGTTCGTCGCCTATTTTCCGGTTCATCCTGATGTCGGCGCGCGGCTTGAGGCCGATTCAGGCGCGTTAAATCCGGCACTGTAAAAAAACTGTCACTAAACCGTCGTATGCACATTGCAGTCGTGGGCCATAAGGCCTCGACTTATTTTCGGTTGAACGGGTTCCCCCGAGCCCTTCAATCCGGACGGACGCCAAGCGCACATGTTGATCTGGATCGTTTTTATCGCTCTGGCGGCCTTTTCAGGCCTGACCTATTGGCTTGGCCGGCGCAAGGCCCTGAAATTGGCTGGTGGATCGCCCGCTAGGCTGCACTCCCTGCCCAATTATTACGGCACCTATGTCGCCTTGTGGGTGGCGGTACCGGCGGCGCTGTTATTGTTTCTGTCGATCGCGTTTGGTGGCCGGTTTGAGCATGCCTTGCTGGTGACCAAGCCGCCTGTGGCCCTGATCGGCATGTCGGTGGAACAAAAGCAGCTGTTTTATCGCGACGCCGAGGCCATGGCCGAGGGCAAGCAGGCCAGCGAGGTCATTTATGAAGGCCCCGTCAAGGCGGCGCTTGAGCAAAAGGCTCAGGAGGCCAAGAGCTATCGCGACAAGATTCGCTTGGGCACATTTGCCCTGATGGGTGTTCTGGCCTTGGCGGGCCTATTGCTGACCTATCCGCGCATCAATGCCAGCTTCTGGGCCCGCAACCGGGTTGAAAGCTGGATCCGCAATGTCTTGATGATTTGCTCGATCGTGGCGGTGGTCACGACTGTGGGCATTATCTTGTCGCTGGTCTGGGAAAGCGCGCGCTTTTTCCAATCGGTTTCGCCAAGTGAGTTCTTGCTGGGCACGCATTGGAGCCCGCAAATTGGCATGCGCGATGATCAGGTTGGATCGTCGGGCGGATTTGGCGCCCTGCCCCTGTTTGCCGGAACCTTCTTGGTCATGCTGATCGCCATGATGGTGGCCGGTCCCATTGGCCTGTTTTCGGCCATTTATCTGGCAGAGTATGCCGGCCCCACGGCGCGGGCCATTTGCAAGCCCCTGCTTGAGATCTTGGCTGGCGTGCCGACTGTGGTCTACGGGTTTTTTGCCGCCTTGACGGTCGGTCCCCTGTTCAGGGAAGGCTTTAATGGGCTTGGCCTGATGCTGATGAATGGCCAGTTTCATGATCTGGGCGTTTATCTGTCCCAGGTGCAAAACCAGATGGCCCTGGTCGCGGGCGTGGTGATGGGCATTATGCTGATCCCGTTTGTCTCGTCCCTGTCCGACGACATTATCAATGCCGTGCCCCAGTCCCTGCGTGATGGCAGCTATGCCATGGGGGCAACCAAGTCTGAGACGATCAAGAAGGTGGTCCTGCCTGCGGCCCTGCCGGGCATTGCCGGGGCCTTCTTGCTGGCGATCAGCCGGGCCGTTGGCGAGACCATGATTGTCACCATGGCCGCAGGTCTGCAAGCCAAGCTCACGCTTAACCCGCTGGAGACAGTCACGACCGTCACGGTCCAGATCGTGACGCTTTTGACCGGCGACCAGGAATTTGACAGCCCCAAGACCTTGTCGGCCTTTGCCCTTGGCCTGACCTTGTTTGTTGTGACGCTCTTATTGAATATTATCGCCCTGCGCATCGTTCAGAAGTATCGGGAACAATATGACTGAGGCCGCCATCCCCGCTCAGCCGGACAAGACCAAGGCGCGCTC
>JBIIZD010000048.1:0-20524 GCA_044346445.1 Caulobacteraceae bacterium | reverse complement strand
GAACTTATGGACGAACTGACCAAGGCGGGCCTGTAATCTGACTTGAAATAGATTAAAGATTAACCCCGCTGGCCTAGGCTTGGCGGGGTTTTTCTTGACCTAGGGGGCGGCTGCGCTCATTTTGGGCAATGGGTTTCGCTGCATTGCAGCAAAGACCTTCGCTGGTGGCCTAAGTCGTGCTAGAAAGTGTTCTTGGCATCGGGTACCGGTTACGGGCCTGTGTGAATTAGAGCCGGGGTTTGGGCGCAGATGACAGATATCAAGACGGTCGGCATTGTGGGTGCGGGTCAAATGGGGTCTGGAATTGCGCATGTCTGCGCTCTAGCCGGCTATGATGTCCTGCTCAATGACATTTCCCCCGATCAGCTCAAGCAGGGCCTAGCCGAGATCGAGCGAAATATGGTGCGCCAGGTGGCGCGGGGAATGATCACCCAAGCGGCGATGGAAGCCGGCTTTAAGCGCATTCGTGCTGCCGACGATATTGCCGCTATCGGCGCAACCGACCTCGCGATTGAGGCTGCAACGGAAAACGAAGACACCAAGAAGGCGATTTTCAAGGCCCTGCACCCGCATCTGCTGGCCAATACGCTTTTGGCCTCGAATACTTCCTCGATCTCGATCACGCGTCTGGCCTCGTCCACGGATAGGCCAGAACGCTTTATTGGCCTGCATTTTATGAATCCGGTGCCGGTCATGAAACTGGTCGAGATCATCCGCGGCATTGCCACCGATGTCGGCACCTATGAAGCGGCTGTGAATTTTGCCAAGTCGCTTGGCAAGACCACGGCCAATGCCGAAGATTTTCCAGCCTTTATCGTCAACCGGGTGCTGGTGCCCATGATTAATGAGGCCATCTATACCCTGTATGAAGGCGTCGGCACGGTCGATGCGATCGATACAGCGCTAAAGCTTGGGGCCAATCACCCGATGGGGCCGCTGGAACTGGGCGACTTTATTGGTCTGGATACGGTATTATCGATCATGAATGTGCTGCATGACGGCTTGGCTGATTCTAAGTACCGCCCCTGTCCCTTACTTGTAAAATATGTCGAGGCGGGCTGGCTCGGCAAGAAGGTTGGTCGCGGCTTTTACGACTATCGCGGCGACGTGCCGGTCCCTACACGCTAACCAAAGCCCCCTTCCCCCGCTTCGCGGGTACTTCCCCCAGAGGGGGAAGATTAAACCTATTCCAAATCCTCCCCCTTTGGGGGAGGGGGGCCGCGAAGCGGTGGAGGGGGCCTCGCTGGCCCTCCTTGCTAAACCTCGCCCCACATCCGCAGGAGCGCACTGACCGACTTGTCCAGCAAGAGGCGCGGCTCACCGGCGGGCATTTCGGCGCGGGCTCTAGCCAGATCAAACAAGATTTCGCGCTGATCGGGGCGGCGGATCAGGCTTTGCACCCAGCCGACACAGGCAAGCCTTAGACCAGACGTGACCGGTTCAACCTCATGCAAGGCTCCGGTTGGATAGAGGACCAGACTGCCCGCTGCCAGCCGCGCCTGACGATCGCCGTCCAGGCCATCGACCACAAGGGTGCCGCCCTCATAGGTCTCTGGGTCGGACAGGAACAGGGTGAAGGACAGGTCGGTGCGGATGCGCGCCTCATCTGGTCCCATGATCGCGTCATCGACATGGCGGCCATAGGCCTGGCCCGGTCCATAGCGATTGAACATCAGGCCAGACCAGCGCACAGGCCGAACATAGCTGGCAAAAACCGGATGCCGTTCCAGCGCCCGGCGCACAAACGCGGCCAGGGCGGCCACCTTGGGATCGCTGCCATCAGACTGCTGATTGGACTTTACCGCCCGGGCAGCTTCGCCAGCCGATTTGCGGCCATCGCCAAACCGGCAATCGCCAAGGCCAGCGACCAATGTGGCCACATCGTCAGGGCTTAAGGCATCAGAGAGGATGATCATGGCCTGTGGTCCCATTTTTGCGAACGACTTGCAATAGCAATTGGCCTGTGCTTTATCCAGTACCAACAGGAGAGCGATTTACCATGATCCGTTTGCGCCCTAAACACTGGACCAGCGTCAGTGCCGCGGTTTTAATCTCGGTCACCGGCCTAAGCGCCTGCACGCCGAAAAAAGAGGCCGCCGCCACCTCCGATCAGACGGCTGCCAGCCCTGCGGCCACCAGCCCAGTTGCGGCGGGCGGGGCCGGGGAGGCGGGGGAAACTGGCGCGCATTCGGCCTATTCTGGCATTCCCGCCGATAGTCTGTCGGCCCTGCATATTGCCCATTTGCGGGGCTTTTTCCTGATAGCCTTGGCGCAGAAAGACGGGCCTGATGCGGCTGCCGTTCTTGCCTCGCAAGGCATGATCGAGGCCTTTGATCCAAGCGCTACGGTCTTTAGCGCGCATGGCATAGACCAAGCCGTCCTGCGCAAGGCCGCAAGCAGCGGCTCTGCGGCGGATATTAAAGCCGCCATTGCGGCCTTGGATGCGGGACTGGCCAAGGCCGGGGGTGATCCCAAGGCCGTGATCCGAGGTCTGGTTGAGATTTCCAGCGGCCTCTACAAGGGCGTTGTGGCCGATGGCGGCATTGATCCGATTGAATATCAACACGCTTTAGGTGCGGCCCTGTCGGCCAAGGCGGCACTGGCCGCGGCGATCAAGACCCATCCAGAACTGGCCGCGGCAACCGCACCCATGGAAGCCTTTGTCGCGCTTTGGCCTTCTATGTCGGCGCCTGAAAAGCCTGCCAGTCACAGCCAGGTCCTGGCCCAGGCCTCGCGGATCGAACTGGCGATCAGCTAAAAAACATAACTACCCTAGGGTAAGGTATGGATTTTAGAATCTTAAGGGTGTTAATATAGCCTTCACTATGTATTGTCACGTTTGGCGTGGTTAATTCGTGGGGCGAGGCAATGAACAAGGTAACCATAGGATTATTGGCGGCGGCCTATGCGTGTCTGGCCCTAGCCTTAGCGGTCTATGTCGCGCGCTCGGGCGGCGGTCTGGCTGGCGCGATGTCGGCGGCGATTGGCGGGCTTGGCCTGGCCTTGGCTGTGCATAGTAATTTGCGGCGTCATCTGGATGTCCGTGACCGCGAACAAGCGGTATGGGCCTTGCGCCGGGCCAATATGCTGGTTGCCGAGCAGATGTTTCGCTTGGGCCGCGATCTGGATGAGGTCACAGCCAATGTGCAACAAGATGCCGCCCGCCGGTCGGATGAACTGACCAGTGAGGTGCGGGTGCTAGAAGGCCTGGTCCAGCGCATGACCGAAGGCCTTGAAGGCGGCCTGATCGATCCAGACGAGGCTGAAATCGCCATCGAGCAGAAGACTTCAGCAGCCCTGTATGAGACCGTCCGCGACGCCCTGACCGACAACCGGGTTGATCTCTATCTTCAGCCCGTAGTGGGCCTGCCCCAGCGCCGGACCGTATTCTATGAGAGTTTCTCGCGCC
Organism: Caulobacteraceae bacterium; assembly: GCA_044346445.1. Lineage (GTDB taxonomy): Bacteria > Pseudomonadota > Alphaproteobacteria > Caulobacterales > Caulobacteraceae > CAISGS01. The sequence goes on along the minus strand of JBIIZD010000048.1, from coordinate 17,115 downwards.
TGCGCGACCCAACCGGGCGGGTCATCATGCCGGCCGAGTATTTGCGGATTGCTGAACCGGGCGGGCTTGTGGGCGCGATTGATAATCTCTTGCTGTTTCGCTGTGTCCAGATTGTGCGCCGGCTGGCCAAGCAGGATCGCAAGGTCGGCATATTTTGCAATATCGCCTTGGCGTCCTTGGACGATGAGGTGTTTTTCCGGCAATTTCTGGAATTCATGGCTGAGAACCGCGATCTGGCGGCCTCGGTTATCTTTGAGCTGGGCCAGTCCAGCTTCCAGGCCCGCAGCGCCACGGCGGCGAGCAATATGGCCCAATTGGCCGATCTTGGATTTAAGTTTTCCATCGATAAGATCGAGTCTCTGGACCTGGACTTTCAAGGCCTGGCGCGCGCCGATGTCCGCTATCTTAAGATTTCGGCCGATACCTTGATGAGTGAATTGCTCAATATTGATGGTCGTCCGGCCCTAAAATCTTTGCGCAATCTTAATGCCAGCGATTTTGCAGACCTGGCGCGGCGATTTGGGCTCGAAATTATCGCTGAAAAGGTCGAGGACGAAAGCCAGGTCATCGATATTCTCGAACTGAACATTGCTTATGGTCAGGGCAATCTGTTTCGCGAGCCGCGCGCGATCCGCGATTCCTTGCTCAGTGAGACCGATCCTCCGGCGAGCTTTATGCGCGGAAATCTGCGTCGGGCTATGGCGGTCTAGCCCGGCGGACGGGCTTGAGGTCCAGTTCCACTTGATCCTTGGGCCGAGGCAGGTTAGCCGAGGGCATGAGCACGTCTTTTCCTATTCCCGAGCTGCCTTTGGGCCTTGGCCAATTGTCCGATCGCTATGATGTGGTCCTGTCCGATGTCTGGGGCGTGATCCATAATGGCCGGGAAAGTTTCCCGCTGGCCTGTGAGGCCTTGCGACGGTTTGGCGCCGAGGTGGGCCCCGTGGTCCTGATTTCCAATTCCCCGCGACCATCAAGGGATGTGGTGTCTCAGCTGCGTGAGCTAGGGGTGCCGGATGCGTCCTGGACGGGGTTTGTCACCTCCGGCGATGCCACCCGCCACCTGCTCGGCGCAAGGGCGTCTCAGACGGCCTGGATGCTGGGGCCAGACCGTGACGCAACCTTGTATGAAGGGCTTGGGCTTGAGTTTTCCAGTCCCGACTTGGCAGACTTTATTGCCTGCACCGGGCCCTTTGACGATGAGACCGAGACCCCAGCCGATTATCGTGACCGATTCGAACTGGCCCTGTCGCGCGGTATGGACATGATCTGCGCCAATCCAGACAAGGTGGTCCAGCGTGGTGGCAAGCTGATCTATTGCGGCGGGGCCTTGGCCGATCTCTATGCCCAGATGGGCGGCACCGTGCTGATGGCGGGCAAGCCCTATGGGCCGATCTACGACCTTAGTCTGGCCGAGGCAGAGCGCCTGCTGGGTCGCCGGATTGATCCAAGCCGGGTGCTGTGCATTGGCGATGGCGTGCCAACCGATGTACTGGGGGCCAATGCCCAGGGTCTGGACTGTCTGTTCGTCGCAACCGGAATTCACGGTGCCGAGACCATGAGCAGCGCCGGCCATTTGGATGCCCAGGCCACAGCCAGTCTTTTGGCCGAGGCGGGCGCAAAAGCGGCCTATGCCATGAGCGATCTGGTCTGGTAATCAGGGGCTTTGCAGGGGAGATTTGAGCGTGAAAACAGTCTATCTGGATGAGTTGAGCGTGGGCCAGTCGGCCCAAATGGTGCGGATTGTCACCGAGGCGGACATTGTCCTGTTTGCCCAGGTCTCGGGCGATCATAATCCGGTGCATCTGGACGAGGCCTTTGCCGCCGAGACCCCGTTCAAGACCCGCATTGCCCATGGCATGCTCTCGGCCGCCTATATTTCCGCCGTGATTGGCACCCAACTGCCGGGGCCTGGCACCATCTATATGCAGCAGGCCCTGCGCTTTAAGCGCCCGGTTAAGATTGGCGACGAGGTCACGACCATTGCCACGATCAGCGAGATTGACCCCATCAAGGGCCGGGTCAGTATTGATACGGTCTGTCTGGTCGCCGGTAAGCCGGTGATCGAGGGTGAGGCTCTAGTTATGGCCCCGCGCAAGCTGGATGGTGCTGCGTGAAACGCGTTAGTGATTGGCGCGGCCTTGGGCCCAGCCTTCAAGGCGCGTCGGTAGCGCTTGGCAATTTTGATGGCGTCCATCGCGGCCATCAGTTGGTGATCGCCCAGGCCGCACAGGCGGCGGCGCGGGCCAAGGGCTTGGCGCTCGGTGTGATCAGTTTTGAGCCCCATCCCAGGCGCTGGTTCCAGCCCGATGCCGAGCCCTTTCGCCTGATGACGCTTGACCAACAGGCCAGGGCCCTCAGCAATCTTGGCGTTGATCTGTTTTATGTTCTGCCTTTTGATGCCGAAATGGCGGCCATGACCGATCAGGCCTTTGCCGATCAGGTTCTGGCCCGCGGGCTTGGCGTGCGCCATGTGGCGGCCGGTTTTGACATTACCTTTGGCCGGGGCCGCACGGGTGATCCTGATGCCCTGCGCCGCTATGGCCAGTCCTTTGGCTTTGAGGTTTCGATTGCGGCGGCCATGGGCGATGCCGAGGCCAATAAATACTCATCCTCTGCGGTACGCGAGGCTCTGGTCGCCGGCCATCCTGATCGCGCGGCGGTGATTTTGGGCCGACCATTTGCGATTGAGGGTGTGGTGGTCGAGGGGCAAAAGCTTGGCCGAACCCTGGGCTTTCCGACCGCCAATGTCCAATTGCATGACTATGTCAGGCCAAGGCTTGGCGTCTATGCCACGCGCACGCGTCTCGCCGATGACCGGGTGGTGGCAGGGGTGTCCAATCTGGGCTGTAACCCGACCACGGGCCTAGTCACCGCACGTCTGGAAACCTGGCTGTTTGATTTCAATGAAGACCTGTATGGGCAGACCATTGAGACCGAGTTGGTGGCCTTTTTGCGGCCAGAGGTGAAGTTTGATGGCCTGGATGCCCTGGTGGCCCAGATTGCGGCGGATGCGGACCATGCGCGGCGATTGCTCTTGCCAGACCTTTGACCTGACCGGGGGGGAGAGGGTTTGGCGAGGCCCTGTCACAGCCACTGGCGAAAAGCAGCAAGGGCTGGTATGTCGTCTGAATGATTTTTTACCGGATCTTTGGGCGAATTAAGCGCCCGGTGTGATGCGGCTGGGCCCTGGGGTCCGCTCGCGCGCCGGGATGTTTGTGATTATCGCTGTGCTGGCCGCGACGGGACGGGTTGGTTTCCGGTCTGGCCTGATCTGATGGCTCCCTTTTACTGGATATGCGCCTTATGGACGATTCTGCCCCGATTGCCCCGACCGCTGAGCGCCGCCGTGATGCGCGCGATACGGTGTTCTTGCCCGATACCCCGTTTCCCATGCGTGGCGGCCTGCCACAAAAAGAGCCGGAAATCCTGGCCCGCTGGGCGCAGGCCGAGCTTTATAAGGCCATGCGCAAGGCCCGTCAGGATGCGGGCGCACCCTTGTTTGTCCTGCATGACGGCCCGCCCTATGCCAATGGCCAGATCCATATCGGCCACGCCCTCAACAAGATCTTGAAGGATTTTGTCGTCCGTTCGCGCTTCTTGCTTGGCTTTGATGTCGATTATGTCCCGGGCTGGGACTGCCACGGCCTGCCGATCGAGTGGAAGATCGAGGAAAAGTTCCGCAATCAGGGCCGCGCCAAGGGCGATGTGCCCAAGGCTGAGTTTCGTGAACGCTGCCGCGAATTTGCCGCCGAATGGATCAATATTCAGCGCGAGGAGTTCAAACGCCTGGGCATTTTGGGCCGCTGGGAAGATCCCTATGCGACCATGGATTTTGCCACCGAGGCCAAGATTGTCGCGGAATTTCATAAATTCATTGCCTCGCACCAGCTCTATCGCGGCTCAAAGCCGGTGATGTGGAGCCCGGTCGAGCGCACGGCGCTGGCCGATGCCGAGGTGGAGTATCACGACCATGTCTCGCCCACAGTCTGGGTGCGGTTTCCCGTCATTCAGGGCGATGATGCGGTGCTTGGCGCGCATGTCGTGATCTGGACCACCACGCCCTGGACCATGCCGGCCAACCGCGCCATCAGCTATAATCCAGAGATTGCCTATGGCCTATATGAGGTTCAGGCCATGGAAACAGGGCTTGCCTTTGAGCCCTGGGCCAAGCCCGGCGACAAGTTTCTGGTCGCCGATAAGCTTGCTGGCGAGGTCGCAAGCGCCGCCAAGATCGCAAGCTGGACCCGGCTTGATGCGGTCAAATGCGAGGGCATGGTCTGTTCCCACCCCCTGGCCGCGCTGGATGCTGGCTATGGATTTGCCGTGCCGCTTCTGGCTGGTGATCATGTCACCGATGATGCCGGGACCGGTTTTGTCCACACAGCCCCCGGCCATGGTCAGGATGACTATCAGGTCTGGCTGGCGCACGGACACCGCGATGTGCCCGATACGGTCGATGCCGAGGGGGCCTATTATGGGCATGTGCCCCTGTTTGGCGGCCTTAAAGTGCTGGAAACCGAGGGCAAGAAGTCGGGCAAGTTTGGCCCGGCCAATAGTGCGGTCATGGACAAGCTGATCGAGGCGGGCACGCTTTTGGCGCGCGGGCGGCTGGAGCATTCCTATCCGCATTCCTGGCGCTCTAAGGCCCCGGTGATCTTTCGCAATACGCCGCAATGGTTTATCCGCATGGACAAGGCCGATAAGGATGGCAATACCCTGCGCGCCAAGGCCTTGGCCGCGATCGACCAGACCGCCTTCTTCCCCGATATTGGCCGCAACCGGATCGGCTCCATGGTCGAGGGCAGGCCCGACTGGCTGATCAGCCGCCAACGCGCCTGGGGCACGCCGCTGGCCATGTTTGTCGATAAGGTCACGGGCCAGCCGCTGAATGATCCGCAGGTCAATGCGCGGATCTTGGCCGCCATCACCGCCGAGGGCGCCGATGCCTGGTTCACCCGGCCCGACAGCGATTTTCTCGGTGCCGGCTATGACCCCGATCATTACGAAAAGATCGAGGATATTCTCGATGTCTGGTTCGATTCAGGCTGTACCCATGCCTTTACGATTGAGGACCGCCCCGATAGTCACTGGCCCGCCGATGTCTATCTGGAGGGCTCGGATCAGCATCGCGGCTGGTTCCAGTCCAGCCTGCTGGAGGCCTGCGGCACGCGCGGCCAAGCCCCTTACAAGGCGGTCATCACCCATGGCATGACCTTGAACGACAAGGGCGAAAAGATGTCCAAGTCGCTGGGCAATGCGATTGAGCCCCAGTCGATCATCAAGGACAGCGGCGCCGAGATCATCCGCCTCTGGGCCGCCATGGTCGACTATACCGAGGACCAGCGCATCGGCAAACAAATGCTGGCCACCACCACAGACAGCTATCGCAAGCTGCGCAATACGCTGCGCTATTTGCTCGGCGGTCTGGCAGGCTTTAGCGAGGCCGAGCGGATTGGCGAGGACCAGATGCCGCCGCTGGAGCGGTACATCCTGCACCGCTTGTGGGAATTGGACGGCTCGGTGCGCAAGGCCTATGAAAACTTCCGCTTTGCCGAGGTCTGGCGTGATGTGACCTGGTTCTGCAGCCAGGACCTGTCGGCGTTTTATTTCGATATTCGCAAGGACAGCCTCTATTGCGACGCGCCAGACAGCCCGGTTCGCCGCTCGGTGCGCACGGTGATGGACCTGGTGTTCGAACGCCTGACCGCCTGGCTATCGCCCCTGGCCCCCTTCACGACGGACGAGGCCTGGAGTACGCGCTTCCCGGATGGCGGGTTCAATGCCTTGCGTGTCATTCCAGCGATCCGGCCGGAATGGGAAAACCCGGCTGAGCTTGAGCGTTGGCGCAAGATTCGCGGCCTGATGGAGGCAGTGAACGGCCATCTTGAACTTATGCGTACCGAAAAGACGATTGGTTCGTCGCTCGAAGCCTATATTGAGTTTGAGGTCGATGCCGAGACGCTTGGCGCCTTTGACGGCGTGATTGCCCAGGACGTGTTTCGAACCAGCCTCGCCACGCTCAGGCTTGATTCCACAAACCCCGATCCCACAAACCCAACCGGTAGCTATAAGCTGATCGGGTCTGGACGCGCGCCGGGCCACAAGTGCGACCGCTGCTGGAAGGTCTTGACCGAGGTTGACCCGGTCGCGAAGCGTTGCGTGCGCTGCGCGACGGTCGAGGCTAATGGGGGGACGAAATGACCGGTACCCCTGTCCCTTCGCGCCGCTTGACCTGGCTGGCCTTTGGTCTGGCCATTGCAATCATTGCTGCCGACCAGTTGAGCAAGGCCTGGGTCTTGTTCGTGCTGGACCTGCCAAGGCTGGGCTCGGTGCCGTTATTAGGGCCGATCAACCTGTCCATGGTGTGGAATCGCGGCGTCAGTTTTGGCCTGTTCCGCGCCGATCATGAGGTCATGCGCTGGGCCTTGGCGGCGTTTTCGCTCGGTGTGGCCCTGATTCTTGCCGGTTGGGCGCGCAAGCTGACGCGGCCAAGGCTGGCCGTGGCCCTTGGTCTGATCATGGGCGGCGCGGTTGGCAATCTGATCGACCGGGTGCGCTTCGGCGCTGTTTGTGATTTCATTGATTTTTCAGCGCTTTATTTCCCTTGGGTGTTCAATATAGCCGATAGTGCCATCTCGATTGGGGTGGTGATCTTGTTGTTGGACAGTTTTTTGACGCCGCAACCGAGCCCGGCGACAGAGGCATAAAGCGGCCATAGATTTATGGTGATTGGCATGGCCCCCAAGAATGCGCTATTCCTCTTAACAATGAAGACCGGGGGCGGTCTGTAGGAGCCTATTTATGACGATGAAGCGTGCGGCCATTGCGGTCATCCTTCTGGCCGGTCTGGGTCTAAGCGGGTGTCAATCCGCTTCCAAGGCTCTGGGCATGAGCAAGGTTGTGCCCGACGAGTTTCGGATTGTGACCAAGGCGCCTTTGGTGGTGCCGCCCGACTATGCCCTGCGCCCACCGGCACCCGGCGAGCCGCGCCCCCAGGAACTTCAGCCTGAAAGCGCCGCCCGAGCCGCCTTGGTTGGTTATCGCCAGGGCGAGGTTCGCAGTGATGGCGAAAAGCTCCTGGTCACCAAGGCCGGTGCCGACAAGGCCGATCCGCTGGTGCGTTTCGTCGTCGATGACGAATTTGGCGATATTGCCCATAAGGACCGCAGCTTTGCTGACAAGGTCATGTTCTGGCGCAAGGACAAGCCTGAAACCCAAGGCGACAAGGCCCCCGCCGATGCCGCCGCCGCGACGCTGGGTGTTGCCCCAATTGACGCGGCAACAGAGGCCGACCGCATAAAGTCGCTGATCGGTGACAAGCCCGTCGTGATCAAACGCGAACAAGGCACCCGCCTAAAACTCCCCGGCCTATAACAAATCCTCCCTCTCCGGGGGAGGGGGACCGCGAAGTGGTGGAGGGGGCCAGCCCCGGCCCCAGCCCCCTTCCCCGGCTTCGCCGGTACTTCCCCCATTGTGGGAAGATTTACGCTGTTCTAAATCCTCCCCCCTCTGGGGGAGTGGGACCGCGAAGTGGTGGAGGGGGCTGCCACCGGCCCCAGCCCCCTTCCCCGGCTTCGCCGGTACTTCCCCCATTGGGGGAAGATTCACGCTGTTCTAAATCCTCCTCCCTCTGGGGGAGTGGGACCGCGAAGCGGTGGAGGGGGGAAGGGGGCTGGCGCGGAATGCTGCCTTCGCCCTAGACGCAAGAATTCGCATTTCACCATAGGAATCACGCTAGCATAGGTGCTCAGACTAGCGAGCGCTCATGACCATTCACCGCCTGCCCAATGAGACCGTCAATCGCATCGCTGCTGGCGAGGTGGTGGAGCGTCCGGCCAGTGCGGTCAAGGAGCTGGTTGAGAACGCGCTGGATGCCGGGGCGCGGCGGATTGAGATTCAGGCCGATCAAGGCGGCTTGACCCGCATTCTGGTCGCCGATGACGGTATTGGCCTGTCGCCGTCTGATCTTTCCCTAGCAGTAGAGCGCCATGCCACCTCCAAGCTGGTGCCGGATGATCAGGGCGAGTGGGACTTGTTGCATATCCTAACGCTTGGTTTTCGCGGCGAGGCCTTGCCCTCAATCGGTTCCGTATCGCGCCTGACCCTGTCTTCGCGCGCCAAGGGGGCGAGTGATGCCTTTTCCTTGAGCGTCGAGGGCGGGGCCGTGGGGGCTGTGCAGCCCAGCGCCTTTCCAGGGCCCCATGGCGCGCGGATCGAGGTGCGCGACCTTTTCTATGCCACCCCGGCGCGGCTGAAATTCATGAAGTCCGAACGCTCTGAAGCCATGGCCATTGCCGAGGAGATCAAGCGTCAAGCCATGGCGCATGAGGACGCCGCCTTTAGCCTTGATCTGGATGGACGCCGCACGCTGCGGTTGGCGGCTGAGACCAAGGGTGATCAGGGCCGTCTGGCGCGGCTGGCGGCAATCTTGGGGTCGGAGTTTGAGGCCAATGCCCTGTTGCTGAACCAGGAGCACGAGGGCGTGCGCCTGTCGGGCTATGCGGGTCTGCCGACCTATTCGCGGGGTAATGCGGCGCACCAGTATTTGTTCGTTAATGGCCGCCCGGTGCGAGACCGCTTGCTGCAAGGGGCCTTGAGGGCCGCCTATGCGGATTTTTTGGCTAGGGATCGTCACCCGACGGCGGCGCTTTATCTGGATCTGGACCCGACCCTGGTCGATGTGAATGTGCATCCAGCCAAGGCCGAGGTGCGGTTTCGTGATCCCAATCTGGTGCGCGGCCTGATCATTGGCGCGCTCAAACACGCTCTGGCTGGCGCAGGCCACAGGGCCTCGACCACGGCGGCCGATGCGGCCTTGAGCGGCTTTCGCCCCGGCTATAGCGGCTATGTGGCCCCGCCCAGTGCGGCAGGCTTTTCAGCCTGGCAGTCGGGGGGTTGGACGCCTGCGCCGCCCCGGCCCATGACCGGTAGCCTGCCTGGCCTGTCTGAGCCCACAGCCAGGGTTGAGGGCGGTGCGGCTGAGGCGCAAACCGAACAATATGACCCTATTGACCGTCCCCTTGGCGCAGCCCGCGCCCAGGTGCACGAGACCTATATTGTCGCCCAGACCCGCGACGGCATGATCCTGGTCGACCAGCATGCCGCGCATGAGCGTCTGGTCTATGAGCGCATGAAGGCGGAAATGGCCGCAGGCGGGGTCATGCGCCAGACCCTGCTCCTGCCCGAAGTGGTGGATCTGGACCCGGCGGAGGCCGAGCGGGTGCTGTCGCGCGCCGATGAGCTAGCGGCGCTTGGGCTGGTGATCGAGGCCTTTGGTCCGGGCGCGATCTTGGTGCGCGAAACCCCGGCCATGCTGGGCGAGACCTATGTCCATGGTCTGATCCGCGATATTGCCGATGATCTGGCTGAAAATGGTCAGGCCCTGGCCCTGAGCGAGCGACTGGCCGATGTCTGTTCGACCATGGCCTGTCACGGGTCTGTGCGGGCCGGGCGCAGGCTAAACGCTACCGAAATGAATGCCCTGCTGCGCCAGATGGAGGCAACGCCCCATTCTGGCCAATGCAATCATGGTCGCCCGACCTATGTCGAGCTGAAATTGGCCGATATTGAGAAGCTGTTCGGTCGGCGCTAGGCGCTTTTTTCTCGCCTTCCCCGCAAAGGCGGGGACCCAGAATGTTATCAATGGGGGGTGCGAGCAGGTCTGGGTCCCCGCCTGCGCGGGGAAGGTGGAGGGATGATGTCGGTGTGAAGCAGGTCGTATTCTAATCCCGTCTTAAAAACACCACCTGGGCCGCGCCATAGGTGCGGGTATCAAGCGTTTCAAAGCCTGGAACCGTCACCGGCGGCTCATCCGCCCCCCGTTCCCAAACACAGATCGCGCCCTTTGCCAGCCAGCCGCCGCTAAGAAGTCCAGCCAGGGCCTGCTCGCCAAGGCCCTTGCGATAGGGGGGATCAAGAAAGGCCAGATCAAACGGTGCACCATCGCCCGCAGGCTTGGTCCCCAGTTCCGCGCAATCGCGGCGATGAATTCGGGTAACCCCGAAATAATCCATAGCATCGATATTGCTGCGAATAGCGCCGCGCGCATCGGGATCGGTCTCAACAAACAGGCCATAGGCCGCCCCGCGCGACAGGGCCTCAAGCCCCAGAGCGCCAGAGCCTGCAAACAGGTCTATGACCCGCACATCCACCAGACCCGGCGACCAGTCGGCATGTTCGAGAATGTTGAACACAGCCTGCCGGGCCCGGTCCGAGGTCGGGCGCGTGGCCTCTCCCTCGGGGGCGATCAGGACCTTGCCACGAAACCGGCCGGCAACAATGCGCAGGGCCAAGGCCTAGTGCTGGCTTTCCGGCAGATTGACGATCAGGCCGTCCAGCTCGTCGGTAATCTTGATCTGGCAAGACAGGCGCGAATTGGGTTCGACGTTTTCGGCGAAATCGAGCATGCTCTCTTCCATGGCCGACTGGGTGCCAGTCTTGGCCAGCCAGTCTTGTGCCACATAGACATGGCAGGTGGCGCAGGCGCAGGCCCCGCCGCAATCGGCATCAATACCGGGTATATTGTTCTTGACCGCCGCTTCCATGACGGTCAGGCCGGACTTGGCATCGACAACATGTTCTTTGCCGTTGTGCTCAACAAAAGTAATCTTCGCCATAAGCTTCCTCGTATCCCCGCCGCGTTAAGCCGCAACGTCCTTCATTGATATGGACATATCGACTAGTTTGGCTGTTGCAACTGGTTTTCGCGATGCGACCAATTGTTTCCCCGCCATAAATTCTGGAGGTGAATTGACCGCCTCTACGGCCTGAACGCAACCCTGTTTCAGATGAAATATGGCAAACCTGGCCTTGGCCGGGTCGCCGCGTATGATTATCTGGTCTGCATCGAACGGTATGCCGGCGATTTGCAGCTTTAAATCATACTGATCAGACCAGAACCAGGGCACTTCGGGTGCGGGCAAGGGCCGGTCGGTCAGGACGCAGGCGACAATCTTGGCCTGTTCCAGCGCATTGGGCACGCTTTCTAGCCGAACCGAGCGTTCATAAAGGGGCAGGGGCCTTTGGGTCAGGTCGCCAACCGCGAATATGGCCGGGTCGCTGGTGCGCGCGCTGGCATCGACCACGACGCCGTTATGACACTCAAGCCCAGCGGCCTTGGCAATCTCGTCATTGGGTATGGCCCCGACGCCAACCAGGGCCGCCGTGCAGGCAATGGTGCGGCCATCGGCAAGGCGCACGCCCGTGACCACGCCGTCCTTGCCATCAAAGCCCTCAACCCCGGCATTGACCTCAAAAACCACACCCTTGCCGGTGTGATAGGCCTGGAAGAAGTTGGACAGGGGCTCACACGCGACGCGGGCCAGGACCCGGCTTTCGCGCTCAATCACTACGGCCTCAGCCCCCAGGGCGCGGGCAGACGCCGCCGCCTCTAGGCCAACATAGCCGCCGCCGACCACAGCTAGGGTCTTGCCCTTGCCTTCAAGCGCCGATTTCAGCTTTTCAGCATCAGCGGCGGTGCGCAGCTCCAGCACGCCTTTAAGATCAGCGCCCGGCAGGGTCAGACGCCGCGCCCGTGCACCGGTGGCCAGCACCAATACATCATAGGCCACAGGCTCGCCCTCAGACAGGGCCACCGTCTTGGCCGCGCGGTCAATCGCCACGGCACGGACACCAAGCCGCAGATCGATCTGGTGCTCGCCATAAAAGCTCAAGGGCTTGAGCATGAGCGATTCGGCATCGGCCTCACCCTTGAGCCAGGCCTTGGACAGGGGCGGGCGCTGATAGGGGGCCAGGGGCTCTTCGCCGATCAGGGTAATGGGACCAGCAAATCCATATTGCCGCAGATAGGCCACCACAGAGCCCCCCGCATGACCGGCCCCAATAATCACTATCCGCGCTGCTGGATCACTCACTTAGCCACGACCTTCAAACCGTAAAATCATCAACCCTGAATATGACGGTCCGGCTAGGCGCATGCAACGCATAAGCTTGAGGGCTTGAGGGTTTAGGCTCGCTGGCACGCCCACCTTTTGTGCCAGTCAATTATGCCTGTCTTGCCGACCAGCGAAAATAATGGCAAATCAAGAAGCATGACGGAAATGCGCAAAATTACGGCCCTGGTTCCCGCCCTGCTGTTGGAGGCCGCTCAGGCCTGCACTGGCGAAGGGGTTACCGAAACCCTGCGTCAAGCACTGCAGGCGCTAGCAAATAAACAGTTTGGACGCCGGTTGCTAGAATTGCGCGGCAAGGTCTTTCTGGACCTAGACCTTGAAGAACTGCGGCGAGAGCGCGCGTTCGATGAGCAAGGCAAGGGCTCGTGATTGCGGTTGATACCAGTAGCCTGATCGCGTTTTTGGCGGGCGATGAGGGTGCCGATATCGATCTTATCTATCAAGCTGTGGCCGAAGATCGCCTAAGACTGCCACCGCCGGTCCTCTCGGAACTGTTATCGAGTCAAGCGCAGGCTGCGCAAATGGACTATTTGCTGCAAGTCGTGCCCCTTTTGGAGCTTTTACCCGACTATTGGATGCGGGCCGGTCTGATGCGCCGCACCTTATTGGCCGCCGGGCGCAAGGCCAGACTGGCCGATGTGCTGATCGCGCAAGCCTGCCTGGATGCCGATGTGGCCCTGATCACGCGCGATACAGATTTTGCCGCGATCGCGACCGTGTGCGGTCTGAAGCTAGCCTGATAGCGCGTCTGCCAAGCCTTCCCCCGCATGTCCGGGGGAAGGAAAAATGGATGGTTTACACCACCCGCTCGACCAGCATCTTCTTGATCTCGGCAATGGCCTTGGCGGGGTTCAGGCCCTTGGGGCAGACCTGGGCGCAGTTCATGATGGTGTGGCAGCGATAGAGCTTGAAGGGGTCTTCAATCTCGTCGAGGCGCTGGCCCGTGGCCTCGTCGCGGCTATCGATAAGCCAGCGATAGGCATGCAGCAGGGTGGCCGGGCCGAGATATTTTTCACCATTCCACCAATAGCTTGGGCATGAGGTCGAGCAACAGGCGCACAATATGCACTCATAAAGGCCGTCGATCTTTTCGCGGTCTTGCGGCGACTGAATCCATTCCTTTTGCGGCTGTGGCGTTTCGGTCTTGAGCCAGGGCTCGATCGAGGCGTATTGCGCAAAAAACAGGGTCAGGTCGGGGACCAGATCCTTGATCACCGGCTGGTGCGGCAAGGGCGAGATCTGCACATCCTTGCCCGCAACCTCGGCCCAGCCACTGGTACAGGCCAGGGTATTGCGTCCGCCGATATTCATGGCGCAGGAGCCGCAAACCCCCTCGCGGCAAGACCGGCGAAAGGCCAGGGTCGGGTCCATAGTGTTCTTGATATGGATCAGGGCGTCCAGCACCATCGGGCCGCACTGGTCTGTAGCCACGTCATAAGTGTCCCAGCGCGGATTGCCGCCGGATTCGGGGTCGTAACGATAGATTTTGAAGGTCTTGACCGATTTCGCCCCGGCAGGCGCGGGATGGTGGCGGCCCTTAACAAGCCTAGAGTTCTGCGGCAGCGTTAGCTGGACCATCAGGTCGTTTCCTTCAACTGGGTCTTAGATAGAGGTGTTTTAGGGTCGGGCTTGATCTGGGCAAGCCCATACCAATCAATACCTTTGGTGAAATACATTACGGCGGCGATAACAGCAAAAGCGGCAATCGATCCAACCATTAGCGCATAGTCCTCAAGCGACATCAGGACATAGATAAGGCCATACAGTATGCCAAACACCAATAATGCGATGAGGCCCTGTTTTCGGCTTGCGAATACCGATCCGGCATAGAGGCCGATCAGGCCAACCGTCGCACTGGCAGACACAAGAAACGCCAGATCAAAACCAATCCGCTCGGAAAAGCTCAGCAGCAACAAATAGAATACGACCTGCGATAAACCGACCAGAATGTATTGGGCGACATGGACCCGGCGCTCGCTTGTCACCTCAAACAGAAAATAGGTCAGGAACACAATGCCAATGAAGAGGAGGGCGTATTTTAACGATCGATCAATCGGCTGATAAGCCGTGATAGCCGGGGCAAATTGGACAATGGGTGCGTTCTTGTTCAACTGGCTACTGAGGGTCTTAAACCCATCAGCCGCTGCAACGCCCCTTGCAATATAGGGGATGGCCCAGTTCGCTGAGAAACCATCGGCCTTGATCTCGCGGCTCTGGGGCAGAAACCCGCCTGAAAAACGCGGATTAAGCCAATTGCTGCTCATGGACATGGTGGTCGATTTAGCAAAGGCCAGCAACGCCAATTCTTTCACGCCCGAAAACTTCAACCGGGTCGAGACATCAAGGCTCATGCCGGGCTGTAATGGCGTTGTGGGAACCACGCCAAAGCCATATTGCGTGTTTGGTGTCTTGGTGCCGATGTCGTCGACGGCGAGTTTCATCGATAAATTTGGTGGCTCGACTTCCAAGGTGTCTAGGGCGACTGGATCAGCGGCGAGGGGCTGACCATTGACCTGAAATACAATGTCTTCCAAAGCGCCCTTGGCCGAACTTGCAGCCACAATGATTTTCGCGCCCTTCCAGTCCACGACCGCGCCTTGGGGGGCCTGGGCTTGGATATCGGGCAGGTTAAACTTGGCTTTCACCAATAGGTCGGTCTTGTAAACAGGCACCTTGAACAAGGATCGCCTGCGCTCCTCGACAGTGACCTTGCCCGTTATTTCACCGCGTTCGGGTGACACCAAGATTGTGCCATTCGTGGCCGGACTGACTGTCCCATCAATCTTGGTTGCAGGCACGGTATAAGGCACCAGAAGGCTTGGGCCTAACAGGGCCTGACGGCCGCCGAGCAGGTCACCGATTTCCTGGGATACGATTTCAGCGCGCAGGGCGCGTTCAACGACCATTTCTTTGACAAAGAGCACAGGGATCATCATCAAGGCTGACAGGCCGCATATGGCCAAAAACTTCATGCCCACAGAACGCGCGGTGGCGCGAGGGCGGCCGGGCGATTCAACTGTGTTCGAAGACATGGCCTTTTGCTCCACTGTCGATTAGCCAATCCTTACACCAAGGGTTTCAGTGATCAATACACCCGCGCTTTTGGCGCTATGTAAGCGATCTCGTTGGACATGGTATAGGTATGGACAGGGCGGTAATCGATGCTGACCTTGCCGCTGGTGCCGTCATACCAGGCCAGTGTGTGCTTCATCCAGGTCTTGTCGTCGCGGTCGGAAAAGTCCTCGCGCGCATGGGCGCCGCGGCTTTCCTGACGATTAGCGGCGCTATTGACCGTAACAATCGCCTGACCGATCAGATTGTCGAACTCCAGTGTTTCCAACAGGTCGGTGTTCCAGACCAGGCCGCGATCAGCGACGCTGATATCGGCCATGTCCTTATGGACCTGGGCCATACGCTCGACACCGCTTTGCAAGGTTTCGCCGGTGCGGAACACGGCCACATCTTCCTGCATGGCCTTTTGCATGGCCAGACGCAGGGACGCTGTTGTGGTCTTGCCGGACGCATTGCGCAGGCGGTCAAAGCGCTCAATATGGCTGTCGCAAGAATCCGGCTTTAAGTCAGCTTGACGCTCGCCTGCCGTCAGTGTGTCCACGGTGCGCATACCGGCGGCGCGGCCAAACACCACCAGATCGATCAGGGAGTTGGAGCCCAGACGATTGGCCCCGTGCACGGACACGCAGGCCGCCTCGCCCACAGCCATCAGGCCGGGCACAACACTGTCGGCATCGCCGCCGACCTTGGTCAGGACTTCGCCGTGATAATTGGTCGGAATGCCGCCCATATTATAGTGGACGGTTGGCAGGACCGGGATCGGCTGCTTGGTCACATCGACACCGGCAAAGATCTTGGCGGTTTCGGAAATGCCGGGCAGGCGCTGGTGCAGGACCTTGGGGTCGAGGTGGTCCAGATGCAGGAAGATGTGGTCCTTATTGGGACCCACGCCCCGGCCTTCGCGGATCTCGATGGTCATGGCGCGGCTGACCACGTCACGGCTGGCCAGATCCTTGGCCGAGGGGGCATAGCGCTCCATAAAGCGTTCGCCTTCGGAATTGGTCAGATAACCGCCTTCACCGCGTGCGCCTTCGGTGATCAAACAGCCCGCGCCATAAATCCCGGTTGGGTGGAACTGAACAAATTCCATGTCTTGCAGCGGCAGGCCTGCGCGCAGCACCATGGCATTGCCATCGCCCGTACAGGTATGGGCGCTGGTGGCACTGAAATAGGCGCGGCCATAGCCGCCTGTGGCCAGAACCACGGTCTGGGCCATAAACCGATGCAGGGTACCATCATCCAGCTTCCAGGCCGTAACACCCCGGCAACGCCCGTCCTCCATAATCAGGTCGAGGGCGAAATACTCGATAAAGAATTCGACATCCTTGGACAGGGCCTGACCATACATGGTGTGCAACATGGCATGACCAGTACGGTCGGCGGCGGCGCAGGTGCGCTGTACCGGGCCTTCGCCATTATTGCGGGTCATGCCGCCAAAGGCGCGCTGATAGATCTTGCCATCATCGGTGCGCGAGAAGGGCACCCCCCAGTGTTCCAGCTCATAAACGGCGGCTGGCGCGTTGCGGCACAGATACTCAATCGCGTCCTGATCCCCCAGCCAGTCTGACCCCTTGACGGTGTCATACATGTGCCAGCGCCAGTCATCCTCGCCCATATTGCCAAGGCTGGCCGAGATGCCGCCCTGGGCGGCAACCGTGTGCGAACGGGTCGGGAAGACCTTGGAGACGCAAGCGGTTTTCAGCCCGCCCTGCGCTGCGCCCAGCGCTGCGCGCAAGCCAGAGCCGCCCGCGCCCACGACAACAACGTCGAACTGATGGTCGATAAAGGCATAGTCAGACATAATCAAATCGCTCCGCCGGCAAGGCCGCTGACACTGAAGGCAACCTTGAGAATCGAAAATACTGCCAAGGCCCCGCCCAGGCCGCAGACAAACATATTAAGCAAGAGCAAGGCCGCCTTGCTGAGCGACTTGTGGATATAGTCCTCGATCACGACCCGCAAACCCACATGCATGTGCCAAATGCCAACAATGATCAAAAGAAGTGTCAGGACCGCATTAATCGGCGACTGCAGCCACAGCCGCGCCAGCTCATAATCGGCGTTGGCCAGCTTTAGGCCCGAAAACACGGCCCAGAGCACCAGTGGGATCAGGGCCAGGGACGAGACGCGC
>JBIIZD010000047.1:0-20598 GCA_044346445.1 Caulobacteraceae bacterium | reverse complement strand
GGGTCTTGAGGGCCTCGATCTCCTTGCCCTGGGCCTCCAGATCCGCCGCAGACCGGCCCATGCGGAAGAAGACAATAAACAGCGGCACCACGATTGCGGAAATGGTCGCAACCATAAAACCGCCCAGGCCAAGCAGGGATTGGGTATTCATGGGATACCTCGCTTTGGATGATTAGCGGCTGAGAATGAACTGGGTGATCAGGCCCAGAATATAGCCGACCATGGTGGCCCCGCCGACTAGAAAGCCCATCAGGCGATAGACGCCGCCAACCAGTTCATCGAGCTTTTTAACCCGAGCAATCAGGCCAAGTTCGCCATGCAGGCTCGCCTCAATTGCGGCGAGCCGCTCTCCCTGTTCTGGCCCGGCCATGGCCGTTAAAGAATCTGGAAAACGGCATTAACCGCGCTGCTGCTAATGACCCGCCGCACGACGACTACCGAAATCCATCCCGCGGGGACCGTTTCCGTGATGTTTTCACCGGTGTCGGCATTCAGCATCGGAATATAGGTGATGGTGGTCGCCGCGGTGGCATAGAGCAGGCTGTATTTATCCAGATCGACCGAGGCCGAAGGCACGACAGGCTTAAGGCTGCCGCCGGGGTTGGCCATATTGGTGGCAATCATATTGGCAAACAGGTTACGGCTAGGATCGTAAGGCATTGCGCCCTCCAAAAAAAAGGCCACCGGCGGCGGCGGCTGTTGCGGCTTGGATTAGATTGGATTGCGATCAGGCTAAGGGCGGCGCGGCGGTTTGCCAGCCTTCGGGCAGTTCGTCGATCAGGTCTTCCGGTTTGATCTCGATCGCGCCGGACTGATAGATTTCGGCGGAAACCTCGACCGGCTCGCCGTCTTGGATGATCGTGGTTGGCAGGGCCTGCTCGTCTGGGATGCAGATCGCGACCTGCTGGCCATCGGGGTGAATGATCAAAGGCCACCAAAAGGCGGTGATGCCTTCGCATCCCTCCTGCTTGGCCTTGATTGCGCTTATGCCGGTGGCCATTTCCAGCGGCTGGGCCATAGACTGCGCGGCGGCGAGGGTGGTTACATAGTATTTCATAGCCTTGTCCTTTCTAGGTAACAGTAATGTTGTAATAAGCGATCTGATTAAGCTCAAGAATTTGGCGGTCGGTGGTGGAGAAGACGGAGGGGAAGGCTATGATTTCTGATACAGTGCCTTCAAATGGAAACGATGATCCAGATCCATTCAACGAACCTATCGCGCTATTGACCCCCGTATAAACGCTCGGAATTGTTGCGCTATCCCATTCCGCGCCGTTCTTAAACAGTTTCCACTGCTCGCTTCCGGTGGTTGATATAGATGTGATTAAAGTGGGTGCATTTGAAATAGCAACTTCTAAGGCGAGACCACCGCTTCCTCCGCCTCCCGTCGCTGAAGCGTTGAATACGTTTAAAAACCCAGCCAACGCACCTCCACTTGAAATTTGGTTTACAAGAATTGCAAAACGGCCAGTTGCGCCAGCAAACCACTGCCCAAAAACAGACCCGGTTACATTTTTAATCGTCGGTGTGAATAGAACAAACAGACTGTGCGTTGTGTCAATAAGCGGAGAAGCGGCAGCTAAATAATCATCCACGCCATCAAACCTGATTTCCGGCTTTCCATTAACAGCCTCCAACGCACCATTGCTGACAATGCGCGGCTGCGATGCTGCCGTGGTCTGCGTGACATTGCGCCCGTTGCCTGATTGGTCGTACCAAGTGGTGACAAAGCCGTTAGCCGTGTTTGCTGTTGCTACGGTTTGTTGATAAGTTTGCGCGGTTGTTCCTGTGTTTAGTTGAGCGCCCCAGATAATGCGGTTTTGCCCGATAGTTCTGCTTGTGCTATTATCCGCATCGGTGGCTGTATTGATCACAGATATTGCCTTAACCGTTGACGTCGCGGTGAGCGATATACGATACCAACCATTGCCAACAGGCGTTGAACTTGCCGTTGCACCACTCCATCCAGAGCCAACTGTCGAAACAGTGCCAAGCTCGCCGGTTAGCATATTCACCCAGCAGCGGGCTTGGTTGGTGACGACTGCCGTATCAAAAAATCCGATACGCGACCAAGTGCCAGTTGAACCGGCTTTGATAAAGAGCGAGAATGTGATCTGCCCCGCCGCAGCGAGCGCGATGTTTTGGTACCTGCCAGACGTTGATGACAGCACTGTGCATCTCTCTGCGGTCAGTGTGCCATCGGGGGCTATTTCCGAGTTTGCCGCAATGGTTTCGGCTGACCCTGCCAGCCCCTCCCACGCCGCGTTTTCAAACTCCTCCGATCGCAGCAGCAGGTTCTGCGATCCGACGTGATTCATCAATGCAGCCGTGTTCAGATCACCGCTGGCGGTAAGGCCAACATCAAGCTCGGCATTGTCGCTCGACCGGCGCACCCGTACCGCGCCACCCGTATGCGCCGCCCGCAGCCGACGCAGGCTGTACGCGGCAGCGGCGGGTGCGGAAATCTGGTCAAGGATGGGGATGGGCGCAGACACAGAGCCTCGCGCCCGGCGGCGCGGGAAGGTAAATCCAAGATTAAGCATGTTTTTTCCCGATTATTGGTTGCGGCGACAAAGGCCGCGTTTCGGTGGACGCCTAGTCCAGGCCTGCCGGGCGATGTTCAGAACCGCCAGAGCGGCCCCCATAGCGACCAGCAAACAATACAACATCGCGCCCTCCCACGGCGGCCACAATCGCCAGCATCAGACCATAGGTGATATTCAGCTCGATCAGATAGGGAAGCAGCGCCCAGGGCGCGGACGAGGCCGCATGGTAGAAGACATGCGCGAAGGCCTGGACGCACAGAATTGCGAGCAAGGCCATTTTCCAGTTTTCGTATCTGGCACGAATGGCTATGCCCAGACCGCTGGCAAAGGCCAGATCAAGTATGGGACCCAGCAGCATGGACTGCGGCGGGGTGAAGACCTGGCTGACCACCATGGTCAGGGGCCAGGTCAGGGCCAGCACCATAGCCGCCCCGAGCAGGTCTGAACGATCCCGATTCAAACGCTGGGCCAAGGCGGCCAGTCCGAGTGTAAAGGCGGCAAACATGCCAAGCGCATACCAGGCCAAGACGCCGCCCCTATTTCGGCTTGGGTCCGCCCGCCGAGGCGAGCACGGGGGTCTTGATATGGGGGGTTGCCCGGTCAACATGGCGCGCAGCCAGCTGCAGCAGGGCATGGGCGTCGTCAAGATACTTGCCACTGACGCGGCCCGCCTCGGGATTGGACGCAAAGGCCTTGGCATGAATCTTATGCAAAGCGGCGAAGGCCCAAACCACAACCAATGTATAGGCCTGGGCGCGAAAGGCTAGGAAGGACATGTTCTGACTCCTTTGGTTCGACTGAAGCGCTAAAAAACTGAATCCGCAATCTCTATTTACGAAACCTTATAGGCCGGGTCCGGCTCTGGCGCGGTTACAGAAGTGTCGGCATCGGCATCGCCGCGCCGGGCCTTAATGATATGGTGCACCGCATAGGCCCGCTCGCCCGCGCCGTACAGATCATGCCGCGCCACCAGTTCCGCCGCCTGGGCGCAAAGAACATCGCCGTCGCCGGGCAGGTCATCCAGCGCCGCGTAGAAAATCTCAAAACCCTTGACCGCCCAGATTGGCGGAACCGGATCAAGGATTACCGGCTCAAGGGCTTGGCGCGTGACCACGGCTAGGCCCGCGCCGTGGATCATGACATACGACATCATGGCCGCTCTGAGGGCTGGCAGATTGTCAATCACAAGCTGCGGGGCCGGAATGATGTTTAAAATTGGCGTTTCGGTCATGGGGAGGGGCTTTCTGTTTTTTGGGTCTAGCTGATTTCATTTAAGGAGACGCTGACAACAACCGAGGCGGTCTGGCCGCTTGTATTCGTAACCAAGCACTGAAATTTAGCATCGGCAGATTGGCCAGCGGCCAGTACCTTGTAGAAAACTGTTGTCGCGCTGGTAGGACTGTTAATTAAAATATTGTCTGGGTTTGTAACGGCGATCCACTGATACGTTACTGTACCGGCCCCCGCGCTTGGCGTTACCGTACAGCTTGGGCTTGTGATTGTTCCAACCGTGCCCTGAGCAAACAAAGAGGCGGGACTAACCGTTGCAAACAAGCCGCCTGGCGGGACAACCGCCTTAACCTTGTTGCCATCGCTGGTGTCAGTGAAAAACTGCCCGATCGCCACCCCGCCCGCCAAGGCCGCTGCATTGCCCGCAAAGGACGGGGCGGGAGCCGTTGTCATCGCAGTCTGCCCCGTAATCGCCGCCGCGATATTGACGGCGGTCAGATCGCCCCCGGTTATCCACGCCGATCCGTTCCACGCCCTGACAGCAATGGCATTGACAAGGCCGTCCAGCACGATCCAGATGTCATTCAGGCCCGGCGCGGTCGGGGCCGTTGCTTGCCGATACACCCGGCTAAGAGTCGCATAGTCCTCCGGCTTGCCGATCCCCGTCACCTGCGTGGCCCATGTCGCTTGGTTCAAAGTCGCCAGCGCGCCTTGGCCCGTAAAGCCCGCCGCGATATTGACGGCGGTCACGTCCGCGCCGGGCTGAAATTTACCGATTGAGATTTCTGCGAAACGCGCTGCACCAAACCCGCCGGAGACATAAACAAAGGGCCGGGCATAGGTTGTGTTTGGCGGAATCACGCCAGAGCCGACGATGCGCTGCCATCCTTGGCCTGCCGGAACCGTTAGCTGAGGCAGCGAATTGGTATAAACGCCAGCCTCGTTCAAGCCTTCAAGGCCAACAACAGCATTCTGGCCGCTCGTAACAGATGATGTATCAACCCAAAAGTCAAAGAAATACTTGTCTCCGGGCGTAACCCTTACCCCCGACGGCCTGTTTGGCTCTGGATAAATCTCTATGGCGAAAAAACTATTGCCCGCTGGCAACAATGACAGCGCCTTTGCAAAGGCTTGGCCCGACACAGAAACAATGCTGGCCGTCCCCGAAAAATCATTTGATGTCGTGTTCCAATTCCCCAACAGCCCATCGCCAAAACTGGGCTTTACCACGATGTTGTTCAAGTTCTGCGGGCGACTATTGATGTTATTCCAACTTGCCGACAAAGACGCCGTGGGGGTGGGGGTGGCGACCCAGGCGCTATAGTTCAGGTCGCGCTCTGGGCTGGTCAGGACTGCGCCGCGCACCTGATAGGTATAACCGCCGATCACACCATCGCTCAGGACCAGGCTGGCGGTTGATCCGGCCACGGTCTCGGTTGGGCGCAGAGATACCTCCTTAACCAGGGTCTGGGCCGCCGCCGCAGGCAGGCCTTGGACCCGGTATTCGAGGCGCAGGCTGGTGGCAATCGGATCGGTGATGGCATTATAGCTGACGGCCAAAGCTGGTATTTGATTGAGACCCTGGGCAATCACGGTCGCGGCCACGCCAAGGCCTGTCACCGCCGATCCGGTGATCAGGGCGCTGGATAGATTGGTTGGCACAGCTGGATCAAGCTCGTCCGTGGCGGGGGTCCAGCTATAGAGGCTGGAATCGACTTCACCCAGGGCCAGACTGACTGCCAGAAAGTCATCGCCATCAGTCTTGATATCGACAGGCGTGATCTCAAAAACCTTGGTCCAGCCATAGCGGGCACTGGTCCAACTGACCCAGTCGCCCGGCTCCAGATCCATATGTTCAGGCCCCAGAGCCATCTTAGCGGCCCGCATCCGGCGACCCCGGCGGCGGTGTATTTCCTGAACCCTCTGGCCTTGAGTGCTGGAGGTGACAAAGCTCAATTCATAATTGATTGATTTTCGCCCTGAATCGGTCAGCTCGTCGGCGCTGGACAGGCGCGCAGGCAGGCTGATGGGCTGATAATAGGCCGAAGGGTCGGCAAAGCGGCCATATACGGCATTCACCGTCTCATCCAGGGGCCGATCTTGGGTATAGCTCGAGGGCACATCAATGCGGACATCATCATCGGTAATATATTTGGCGATCGACTGGGCCGCGCCGGGCAGGATACGCCAGCGGCCAGCCCCCGTGGTCAGCTTGCCCGCCATGGTGCCCAGAACATCGCTGGCGACCTGGCCTGGCGTGGAGGCCACACTAAAGGTTCCACTGGCGCGGTAACGCTTTTCGCTACCGCCCGCCTTGAGCCCGACCAATTCGTCACATGTATTCATGGCGACGATGTTTGCCGCAAAAGGCAGATCAATGTCGCCAAGGCCAGGCCCGAAGATCAGATCGCGTTGGCGTGTAGCCACCGGGCTTGAGGTGTCCTGGGCACCGATGCCGCGCAAGACGTTTTCCAGCACAACCGCCGCATTGTCGGTCCAGGTCCAGCTGGCCTGATCATTGGCCCTCTGACTACCCGCGCCGCCGACCGAACTGTCGAAGCGCCGATCATAGAGCCGCGCGCCCTTGACCTCGTACAGAAACTGAAACAGGCCGCTCAAGCCATCGCCGTGCGCCTTTTCATTATATCGGGCCTTGATCTTGACATAACAGACGCCGCGCCCGCGCTCATTGGCGGTCCAGCGCCCGCCGCTGACACTGATCAGCTCGCTGTCGGCGGCCTGGTTCCAGTCGCCATTATAAAAGGTCGCCCATAGATTATGACGATTGTCCGCAAAATACTCCTGGACCGAGCCATCGCCATTCAGGGTCAGGCGCTTGCCATTGTTCCAAAGGCCGACCAAGGCCTCGCAGGGATGATCGGCAATCGCAAACAACAGGATGATGTACTCGTTCTTGTTCCCCCAGGTCTGAAACGTAACCAGGCTGCCCGCCGTCGCGGTCTGGCCGACCAGACACAGGCGGTTCTGATTGGGATCCAGACTGACCTGCAGACTATCCCCGCGCCAGCCTGTTTTAGGCTTGGGCGACAGGGCCTTGGACACGGCATTGAGGGCCAGGGTTACGAGCAGATTGACAACGAGGGTCTTGATGACCGCTGCGGCCAACACCTTGGCGACTACGAACTGAACCGCAGCGACTATGATCTGGGGCATCAGCCAATGCTCCAGGCGATGAGGACCTCGGTCCTGGGCAGGACCAGGCCACCGGCTACGCGTAAAACATCGCCATCCATCAGGCCAAGGACTGGCCGGACCTTGCCATCGGCATCGGTTGGCCGCTTGACCAGGCCCCAGTCGCCGCGATGGGCCAGAACCGGAACAATGCGGGGAAAGAACAGATCAGCCCAGCCCGCCAGATTGCGCTTGCCGCTCAGGCTGCGCAGGCGCCTGAGACCGGTTTTATAGTCCGTATACTGACCGCGATAGTCTACCGCCGGATCAAGCCCGGTCATGGCCAAGGCTGCATCGGCAACAAAAAGGCAGCAGTCCCAATCACCATAGGCGAAGGCGCGGTGCGCAGCGGCCTCAAGCACCGGCTCCAGCCGCTCTGGCCAGTCTTGAAATCTATTGGCGGTCATCTCAGATTCTCGTAGCGATCAAGGCCAGAAACATCAATCCCGGCAAAATTAGTGCCACCCGCCCCGACACTGGCGGCGGCCTTGATAGGCGAGGAAACCCCGTCGCGCCCCCAGGCGATCTGGGACCGGCCAGCCGTGGCCACATCCTTAAAAAAACCATCGCCCGCGCGGTGGGTCTTCTGATCCGTATCCGAGCGGGTGCGGACCCCTGCCCGGTCCATTTCTGTGGTCGCAGCTGTCAGGGTCAGACTCAGGGTCGAGACCGTGGGCCGGTCTGGCTCGGCCACCTTCTGCGCACCGATGTCATGGTTGACCACATCCATCTTACCAGACGACAGCAAGACCTCTTCAAAGGGCTGTCCCGTGGAGGGGTCGAGAAACAATAGAGCGATTTCAGCCGGGCGACCGCGATAGACCTCATTAAAAAACGTATTAAGCAAAACAGGATCCGTACCAGACAGGCTGATATTCGAGCCTTGACCCCGCCCGTCTGTGGTTATTGCTCCGGGATTGAGGACCAGGGCCTCGCCCAGAGCGGTATAGGTTGCTCCATTCCAGACCAGATTCTCCTCGCCGTCGCAGACATAGTAGAGGCCAGAGCCGAGGTTAAGGCGCGCTATGGTGCGGACTCCAAGGCTGGATCCGGCCAAGACCGATTTGAGGGCGTTAGAAAGATTGCGCATCAGGTCATTACCGACAGGGCTTCAAACTGGGCCGCGCCTTGGCGATAACCGCCAGAGCCCGCGACCGGGATGGACAGGGGGGCAATAAGTTTGAACTTGGCGCAAGGCCGGTAGATATTGAGGATCGCGCCCGCCACCGTATAGCCGTTTGGCAGTTCTGGCTCGATATAGACAGACCCGATCACACCTTGGGCGGTGGCAGTAACGGCCTCGCTGACCCGATGCAGGCTGTATTTACCGCCCTGAATGGCGCTGATATAGTCGCCAAGCGCCAGTGGAAGTCCAACCGGCAGGCCAGACAGGGCGATCTCATTGCGAAACGTGCCAATCCCCGCCAAGCTACAGGTGCCATCGAATGCCGTCGAGGTTCCGGCCCGGACCATGGCCGAGGGGCCTTGCGGCATAAAGGCTAGGGGAAATTCGCGGGCCGGATCAAAGCCTAGAAAAGTCCGGGCCGAGCTTTGCAGGCTATCGCCCCAGGCGCGCCAGATCCCCAGATCGCCCGGTGCCAGCTTGGGGGTCTGCCAACTGGCCTTCCATTGCGGCCGTCCGCGATCAATCGTGACATCGCGGCCAGATTCGAGCACGCCAACAGCCTGGCGGCGGGTCAGGATGAAATTGGCCTCGATAAACTTTGCACCCGTCGAAAGCGCAGACGGAAAGGGCCTAGGAAAGGCGGGGACGGTCATCGGCTGGCCCGGTTATAGGAATTTTGATAGGCCAGCCAGCGCTCGGGCTCGCCGCTTTGAAACTGATCGATTCTTTCCTCGACCCTTTTCAAGGCCGCCGGATCAGCCCCAGCGGCATTGATGATTTTGCGATTATCAATATTGAAGACCTGGCCTTGGCGACCAGAGCCGCCCGGTCCAGCGCCGATGCCCTGACCCAGCCCCTGCATCATCCTGCGCGAGCGGTCATTGCTGAACACCATGCCCGGCTGGGTGAAATTGACCAGCTCTGGCCCGCGCTCGCCGACCAGGGTGGTGCCAAAGGCCATGCCGCCAGCCGCGCGGGCGGGAATATAGGGCGGGGTGGTCATGGATGGCTGAAAGCCACCGCCGCCAAAAATGCTGCTGAGCACGCTCGAAAACAGGCCGCCACCTTGAGCACCGCCCGAGCCGGACCTCGCCTGACCGCCGCCGCCGCCAAAGCCGAAAGTCGAAAGCACTGAATTCATCAGGCCAGACCCGCCCGGACGGGAAGACACTTGAGAGGAAAGGGCCGAGGTGATGGAATCGACCAGGCCTTCAAACACCTGGTTGCGCAGACGATCGACAAAATACTTTAAGGC
Source organism: Caulobacteraceae bacterium (assembly GCA_044346445.1). Lineage (GTDB taxonomy): Bacteria > Pseudomonadota > Alphaproteobacteria > Caulobacterales > Caulobacteraceae > CAISGS01. Next base: position 11,249 of record JBIIZD010000047.1, on the reverse strand, counting down.
CCCCTTGGCCCCGCCGTCGAAACCGGCCTCCAGCCCCCCCTTGACCGCCTCGCGCAGCGCCGAATAGGACTGGTCCTTCGCCTCTGAAAAGCCCTCGACCGTGTTATCGCGCACAGCGGTCGAGACAGGCTCCAGGACCGATTTCCAATCGACGGCCTTCAGCTGATAATCGGTCAGATCGACAATGGTCGATGGAATAACCGTCGCCGGGCTTGAGGTATCGGCATTCCAAGCCAAGGCGGGCTTTTTGGCCATGAAAGCCCCTGCCCCGCCAGAGCCGCGCGACCGCCCGCCGCCGCCGCCGCCGCCGCCAAGGCCATCGGCTCCCGCCCCGCTATAGGCCCCCGCCGTGAGAGTGGTTGCCCGGGCCGCCGCTGAACGCGCAGCCTGGCCGCGCTGGCCGGTCCCGACATTGGCCTTGGCGGCAATGTCCATTTCTAACATGGCCTGATCAATCCGGGCCAGTTCAGGCGCATTGATCGCAGTCCGAATTCGGTTGTTCTTATTTTCGGCCATGATCCCAGACCGGCGATATTCCAGCTGCGCGCGGCTGCGGTTCTCAATGGCGGTAAACTGACTCAGAAAGCCCGAAATCCCGCGCGTCATATCCGCGATCATCTTGGTTGTGCTCGCTAACAGCGGGGCCAGACTCAAAAAGGCCTGTTTCAAATTGACATCAATGGCCTGGCTGGCCAGTTCTGTTTTCCGCTGCAGATCACCCATGCTTTGGACGGTCTTGGAATCGAGGACAATTCCCAGATCGCGGGCGCGCTTGGTCATTTCACCGATCTTATCCGAGCCCTGTTCGAGCAGGGGAAGCAGTTCGCGGACTCCCAGCTTATCGGCAATCGCCACCTTTTCCGCCTCCGAGCCAACCGCTCTGAGCCGGTCGGCCAGAAGCGGCAGCATGTCCGAGACCGATTTGAAACTCGCCGCCTGTTCGCGGCTGATTCCTAGAGCCTCAAATGCCTTGGCCACGCGCGCGCCGCCAATGCCAGAGACGAACTTACCCACGCTCGATTGCAGGCCCTGAATGCTGGTATCAAAGGAGGCGGCTTCAAGATTGGCTTCCTGCGCGGCATAGCGCCATTCTTGCAGACTCTCGACCGAGACCCGAAGCTTGGTGGCGGCGTCGCCCAGATTGTCAACAAAATCCAAGGCCTCGCGGGTCTTGCCCAAGGCCAGGGTCAAGGCCCCCATGCCAGAGGCCGCCGCAATGCCAATGGCCCCAAGATTGCCCACTACACGCCCTAACGCGCCGCTGGACTCGGCCATGGAGGCCATGCCGCCCTTAACCTCGCGCGCCGTGCTGTCGATCACCTTGAGGCTGGTACTGGCCTGGCGACCGGCCAACTCGATCTGGCGCATCGCCTTGGCCCCTTCCGGCCCCAACTCGCGCAAAGAGGCCTTTACCGCCTCCTGTCCGGCGACGGATAGGCGCAGGGTCACTTGACCGCCATTCGCTGGCATGGGCGCTCCTTTCGTCTTTAGGGGGGTGGTTAGTTCGGGGTTTGGCGCTGGCGGCGGTCGCCGGTCAGGGCACCCAGTTCTATTTCGCTCAAGGCGTCAATCAGGTCGTGATCGGGATCGGCCCCATAGGCCGCCGCCGTGGCCAGGGCCTCGGCCAGGTTAAGACCCATCAGGCTGCCATCCATGCCAGAGCGGGTCCAGACCCCCAGTCTTTGGCAGGCGCGCCACGCGGCTATTCCGGGGGCCGTGCGGGGTTCGTTGATGATCTGGGGACAGGCCGCGCCGCCCTCGTCTTGGCCGCCCGTGGCGCACCCTGCGCCGACATGGGCGCATCCGGCACAGTGGTCTGCGCCCCCACCAAAGACCCATTCGGCAAGGGCGCGGAGCCGTTTCCCTCAGCTTGCCTCGTCCAGCGGGGGCCGTCGATCAGGGCAATGAAGGGCGATAACAGGACCGGCGCACCGCCATCGGGTGAAAAGTTCAAGGCCGCTCGGATATTGTCTTCGTCAAGGGCCAGGGCCTGCCCGTCCTCATCCTCAAGCCCGGTCCATTCGACCAGCAGGGCCTGAGCAAAGCAGCAGGCGGCCTCAAACATCGACAGCCCAAAGAGTATTTCAGGATCCTTGAGTATCCCAAAATCGTCACCATCAAAGCCCATGGCCTCAAGCGCGCCCCGGCCCTCACGCAGGGCCGCCATGCGCCGCTGCACCTTGGCCTCGACCGCCAGCTTGATTGGCCCGGTTATGGGTCGCAGTGTCCAGACCACGCCGGCGATCAGTTCATGCGGCGCAGGAGCCGCCGGGTTCTTATCAATCCGCATCCTAGTAACCGGCAAAGGCATTGGTCAGGGTGGCGGTCATCAAGGGGGCCGAGGATGTCGCCTCGCATCGACCCTTAAAGGACTGGGTGAAGGTATTGCCATTCTGGACGGCAATCGAAACGGGATCATAGCGGACCGCAGGCAGATCCAGCACCAGTTTCAGACTGGCCGAGACCACATATTCGATACTGATCGCCACAGAGTTCGGAATTCCGGTTGCCGCATTGAGATTGGCCAGGCTGCGCAAGGCATCGGTGTCATAGCGGGCCGTGAAAGCCAGTTCCGCAGCGATACTGTTAAGACCAACCGCCGAGCGCAGGCGGTCGCCCACATAACGATCCATCTCGAAATCATTGGTCAGGGTCAGACTGCCATCGGTTATAAGGCCCAGAACAGTGCCGCCCTGTTTTATACTGCCAATACTGGCGGGAATCCGATTGGCCAAGGTCTGGACCGTGGGGGAGCCTGCAATCGAGCTTGTATAGGGCGCAAGCACCTGGCGACCGCCAAGGGTCAGGTCAAGCTGGCGAAATCCCGCAGCCGGGGAAAAGTCAAACTTGGCGGTCTTGACCACGCCACCAATCAGGGCCTCCAGCTGGGAAGCGGCCAGCTCCCGCTCCAGGGTCAGGGTCGGCAGGGTCGTCGCGCCCGTGGTAAAGACATGGGTCTTGGTGGTGGTGCCGGTGGTCACGGGCGCGCCAAGGGCGGCTTTCAGCCAATAGCCCAACTGCGCCAGGTCAAAAGGCACAGACAGGCTGGCCTCGGCCTCTTCCAGGCCCGGAGCCGGGGCGCGTGCATCGACCAAGTTAAAAAAGCCAGCGCCCAACACATCATCGTCCTGCAGGGCGCGATTGGTGTTGAAGGCGTGGGTATAGGTATTGAGCTCCTGAAAGCCGCTGGCGGCCTGGGTAGCAAAGGCGCTCTGATAGGCCAGCCGAATCTTGGTCTGGCGGCCCCTTGGATAGTTGGAGGTGGTCATTGGCTGATCCTTGATCTTGCCGGACTAACCGGCGGGGGATGGGGCAATAAAGGTGACAAGCACCGAAATCAGGGCCATGGCGACCGGGGGCGCACCCGGGCTCAAGGTTCGATCATCGCGCTCGGCCCCGCTGATCTCGGCATAGGTCTGGACCCCCAGTCCGAGCGAGCGGTTGGCGGAGATCAGGGCAACAATCCTTTCGATCGCGCTATCGCGGGCGGCGCGGCGGGCGGCAACATCCAGCCCCTCGACCGCATAGGCGATCATGGCCTCAAGCTCGAGCTCGTAGTCATCCGCGCCGCCCGCATCGCGCGTGACCGTGACCGGCCCGTCCTGGACGGCGAGAGTCTGGCTAAGGCCCTGACTGGCCCCGCTCATGGGCGACCAGCCCGTGGGCTCGGGCACATCCAGATCGGCTGGCGGAAAGCCGGAATCGGTCGCCAGCCGAGCCACCAGGGCCTGCAGGATCAGTTCGCGTTTTGTGGTCACGTCTTGCCCGCCTGCAGATTGCGCGCGACAGCAGCGGCAAAATCACTGGCAAATCGGCCCTTTAAGTCTTCCAGCAAGCCCAGACCCTTGATGCGCTTTTTTAAGCTGGCGGCCTTGACTAGAACAAAAAGCGCGGTCGGCTTGCTCTGGCGCTTGGCCTCGCGTCCGCCTCGCGTGAGGCTAAGGCCTCCGGTCGCAGTGTCTGCGATCAAAACGCCGCGCCCTGACGCAGAATCGATTCTGGGCACCAGATGCACCCCAAGGGTCGCAGCGACCCGAGCAACCGGGCTTTCTTCGGTCATGAATTTTCCAAAAGCATTACGCGACCGATTCCTCGCCTGATTCATGCGGCGGACAATGGCCTTGGCCGGGCCAGTGGGAATGGCAAGATATTTGCCGCCCCTTGCCTGAATCTGGGCTCCATAGCTGAAGGCATCCAAGATCACATCGGCATTGGACTTGATAAAAATCGCGGGTTCCAGGTGTGGTTTGAGGGGAAAGACATTGACCCGCCAGGTCTTGGACAGGGCGGCGGCCCGATAAAAGCCGCCTGCCACAATGTCGGCGCGCAGTTCTTTTTTGTAGCGATCGGCCACCTGCTTGGCGCTGGCCTGATAGGCGAGGGCAAGACGATCGTGATCGGCGGCCAAGACCTCGGTCAGGCGACCTTGAAAGGCCATGGCGAGATCGGCATTTGGCGCGCCATCGACCGAAAGCTTGACGTTAAACTTGCTCATGGCTCGCCTCGATCCGCCATTCCAATTGTTTGGCATCAAAATATCGGGGGCTGCCAAAACTGATAAGCGCCTGGGTGGTGATACCGTCTGAAATCACAAAGCGGTCGCCAGCCCTGGGCAGGCGGTTCTGGTCCCTCGTATCCCCCACACGCAGCCGGATAATTGTGCTGGCGATGGTTTTGGCCCCAAAACCCTCAAGGCTGATCGCCTCTTCGGGCTGGCTGCGGAAGATCCGCACACTTATGGCCAGGCTGGTACCGAACGGAGTCCAGACCGCAGGCTCAGCCAAGGCGCTGGCGTATTTTGCGGCAACAAGTCTCTGGGCCGGGGTCATCTGGGTTTTACACTCCTGCGGCGGAAGGCCACAACCGGACAGAGCACCGATTGTGGCCGTCTTGACCTTAGGTCAGGGCTCCGACCAGGCAGACAGTGCCGGAAGTGTCCGCAGCGGCGGCGGCGGTGACGGCAAAGGCAACCGCCGCGCCATTGGACCCCGCCGTGGTCGTGAACCGGCTATTGGCCGCAAGCCAGTACAGTTTCTGCCCTACGGTCCAGGCCTCGCCCGTGGTCTTGGTCAGGCCGCTAAAGACGCCCTTGACTGAAAACGAGCACAAGGCCCCGGAGGCTACGGTCGAGGCTGGCACGGCAACAATGCCGGTTGATAGCTGTTGCGCGACACCCGAGACGGTGGCGGCAGGGGCGATCATGGAAATATTATTTCCATCGGAAATCCAGTTTTTCATCTCACAGTCCTTTTTGGATTGGTCCGGCGGCTGTTCACCGCCGGATGAAGGGTTCAACCAGAGGCTTAAGCGCCAGCGTTGCGATAGGTTGGCCGCCAGTCCGACGCGCCGACACCAAAGTCATGCAGAACGCGCATCATGATACCGTCCTGATTAAACACGCCGCCTGTAGCAATCTGGGGACCGGTTTGCCCGGCGACATAGCCATAGACAAAGGCCGGTGCGAAGGCAGGATCGGCAAACAGATACCAAGCATTGCCGGTGATATTGGCATCGACAATCACCTGTAAGGTACCTGAAAACACCGGAACATTGCCAGCCTGGACGGCCTGAATCGGAGCCACCACCTGCTGGGCCAAGGTCTCGCGATCAGGACCAACCAATAGGATGGAGGGGGCCAGATTCAGGATCTGGACGCCGCCAATGCCCCGCTGTTTGCGCATGGCTGCGCGGCCCAGTCCCAAGGAATCGGTACTGATCGCCGCCGCGGTGCCCAAATTCGCATGACCGCCCGCCGTCGTGACTACCGTATTGTTATACAGCGCCCCGGTGTCGGACATGGTGGGGCCAGCGCCCGAATTGAGGGCCAGCAAGGCATAGGCCATGGCATTTTCCGTTCTGGCGGCCTCATAACCCGCCTGGGTGACCAGGTTTCCAAAGGCCGCTAGATCGTCATTCATCAGCAGTTGGCGAGAAAATGGCACCACAACGCCGCTTGTGACCGGGGTGACGGTTTCACGATTTTCTGACAGGGTGCCGCCGCTAATATCGCCAGACTCCGGCAGTTGCGACAAGGCCGGAAAATCGCCAAGCCGCAGCAGTTTGTGGACCTTGAAATCGTTAAAAGCGATCTGCTTGGCCCAGTTGCGATAAGTCGGAGCGGCAATACCGTAAGCCTCGAGCAGAACCTTATTGGCCGCAGCCTCGGTCAGGAGCGGGAAGTCGCTGGTGGTGTGCATGGCCCGGCTGATGATTCCGGACGGATCCACCACGCCTTGGCGCGGATCAAGCCCCATTCGCATAGCGAGCAGCTCGACTGCGCGGTAGCCCATGAATTCGCGGCCCTTATCCGAAGGGCCCTTGCCGGTCATGCGGGCGATCAGGGCATCGGTCACCCGCGCGCCTTCAGTTTCAAAGCCGTCGCGGGTGATGACGGCGGCACTACCGGCGGGAATGGCTTTGCGTTCAGCCTGGGCCGTGGCGGCGAGGCTGACGATCTGGTGACGGACCTGATCGGCGCTAAGGCTGGCATCGGCGCGGATAAGGTCTTCAATCTTGGTGCCTACACCAAGATTGCGGGCCTGTCCGGTCAGTTCGAGGGCCTCAAGGGCCGACAAAGCCGGAGCAACGGGGGCGGCCACGGGGGCCTCTGTTCTTACCGACATGAGCCGGGACTCCTCTGTTTCAAGATTAGGTTGTGGGTTTTTGGGGTCAGATTCGGACACTGAGTCCGGTTCGCCGCCCTCGTCGGCAGAGACTTGGTTGAGGGGGTCCATCGCGTCTGGTTCCGGGGCCGGAGCGGCGGCGGATTCAGGGGCGGCAGAGTCTTGGTCTTCGGGATCGACGGTCAGGCCGCGCACCTGGGCCGAGGGATCGGCGGGGACGGTAACAAACGAGACCTCGCAAAGTTCCCAGCGGGTGGCGCGCCAGACATCCGTGCTGTCCTCGACTCCAACCTTTTCCATGGCCTTGATGGCATAACCAATAGACAGGCCGGTGAGCTCGCCGCGCGCGACCATGGCCTCGGCGGCCATACCCTCTTCGGTCTGGGCAAAGGCAAGCGTTCCGACAATCGCGCCGGATTCGAACCGAACATCTGTAACCGAGCCGAGCAGGCACTCGATCGTGCTGGCATTGTGGCTGTCTAAAAGCTTGACCTGACCGGCCCTGACCCGGCCCAGATCGACATTGTCCGGCGATACCCCTAATTCCTCCCAACCGTAATATCGCAGTACGCGCGCGCCGGTCGAAAACACGGCATCGACCGTGTGGGCATTGGCGCTATAGCTGGCCGGGGCAATGCCCAGATCGCGGCGCGCTATGGCCCCAGGCTGAAAGCCCTTGGGCAGGTTTTTGTCTGACATTTAGAGACCTCTAGGGGTTGTGTCGCCAATGGCGGTCGGGCGAATGAAACCGGTCGGGGGCTGAATCTGGCCACGGGCGTCAATCCGGCGCGGGTCCGTATCGAGCGCCAGGTCAGCGGCATCGGCGGCGGTGTTGAATGTGGCGATCTGACTGATCTGGTCGCGCCAGTTGCGGCCTCGACTGGACAGACTTTCGGACATGGTGGTCAGGCCTGAACGGATCGCCTTGATCTCGGCATTGATGTCTTTTTCTGGATCGACCCAGGCGCGTGGCGGCGGCGTCCAGGACGCTGTGACCTCGACCAGCCTGGGTTCTTTCTGAACCAGCGCCTCGCGCTGCATGATCCGCTTCCAAGCCCGGTCGCAGACGTGAGGCACGACCGTGTGGGCCAGCCAGTCATCCAAAAGCGCCCAGAATGCGACGGTCGCAGCGCGCAGGCTAGAATAATTGGCCTGGCTAACATCGCCGGTCAGCAGATGATAAGGAACGCCAAGACTGGCCGCGACCGCTTCCAGTTGCCGCCGAATAAAGACATCACCATCGCCCGACGATGAGGGATTGACTACGCTGATTTCTTCTCCGGGACGGGCGGTGTAGATGCCGCCGGGGCGCAGGGTCTCCCAGACCTGACCATTGGACTGGGTTTCTTTCTCGCCAATCGAGGAAAGGCCATCATCCAAAGATGGGCGACGAATAAGAGCCAGACACGCCTCGACCCGCTTCTTCTGCAAGGTCGCATCATTCAGCTCGCCGATATAGTAGAGCGCCGACACGGCCTGGGCCAGCCACGGCACCCCCATCGACTGGCCGATGCGGTCACAGCGATAGACATGATCAACATCTGCCGCCGGTACAGGCTTGGATCCATAAAGGCCGACTGTGTTCGGCGGCTGACCATCAAGGCTGATCGTGCCACCAATCCCGCCAAGAACATCGCCCGGATGGCGCTGTAACAAATGATAAGAGACCCTGTTTCCGCTCGGGTCGGTCTCGATACCATGAATCACCCGGTTGCCATTGGCCAGTTCCTGGGTGCGGGTATGATCAAGCCAGTCGCCCTCGAGGGCGCGCACCCGATTATTGATCATCTTTCCATCGCTGGACCAGACCAGCAGCCCATTGCCGCCCTCGACCGTGGCCCGGACGACTTGCGATTGCAGGCTGTAAAAATTGTTACGGCCATCGACCGGATGATCGGCCCAGTTGTTCCACGCCCTCTGCGCCGCCTCGGCTAGGCGCTCGTCGGAATGTTCGGCACGGGCCTCTATCCCATCGCCTACCAGATTGGCGACAAGGGCGGTGATTCCGGCTTGTGCGTAAGGATTGTTACGGACCAGATCGCGGCAGCGGTCGCGCATCCGGGGCAGATCGCGCCAGACTTCCATATCCGCGCTGGCGGCGGAGGTCATCCAGTTTTGGGTGCGGCGATCTAGCCTCGCCGCATCATAGCGCCGCGTCTGGGCCGCGCTAGACACCAAGGCCAGGGCATTGCGATAGGCCCGGCGCTGAAAGCCCGCCTTGGGATCAAAGAACCCAACAAGGGAATCGATAAAACTCATCGGTCGAAGACCGCAAAGGTGGTCTGTGGCGCGCGCGTCATCTGGGCGCGCATATAGTTGATTGCGTCCTTGATCTCAGCCACGGAGCGATAGGTGACGCGCTCGCCATTGGCCTCGACGGTCAATTCGCCAGCGGCGAGGGCGTCTTCAAGAGCAGCGATCTTGGCGGCATAGTCGGTGGCCATTTAGAACCAATCCTTATTCTCTAGCTTGATCCAGGGCTCGGACGTATCGCGAACCGGGTTCGCGGGGCGCGCAGGCGGGGTTTCGGCGGCGGCGGGCTGGCGCATCAATTGGACCAGGTCGCCTTGGCTGGGGTCGGGGGCGGCGCAGCGTTCAGCCTGCAGCTGGCCCCAGCGGGCATGGGATAGGCCATCAAGGCGCAGGGCCTCGGTTGCGGCCATGCTATAGATTGCGCAGTCCAGCCAGTGATTTTGCCGCCCCGAAATCACCTTCCAGATCCGCGCGGGGATGCCCGACGGCGTGGTCTCGGTCACGCAGGTTTCGGAGGTCAGCTGACCAAACAGATTGGCATCGGCCTCGCGGCCAAAATGTAAGCGCCCGCGAATCTCGCCGGGGGTCTCTCCCCGGGCGCGGGCCTCTGCCGCCTTGAGGCTGGCTCGGACATAGCCATAAAAGGTCGCCTTGGCGCCAAAGGTGCCGACCAGAAAAGCCTTGTCATCCGCTTTGCCCGTGGCCCGGCCAGCGCGGCGGCCTCGGCTAATGTATTGGGTGGCCTCACCGCGCCCTAGCAGGGGTCTAAACCAGCCCGGCCTGCCAAAAACCGGCATGCGATTAGGGTGGCCCTTGCAAAAGGCCTTGGCCGACTCGGTGTGATAACCCGCGTCGACACAGACCTGATCAATCTCTAGAGTCTTGCCGCCGGGCAGGGTCAGGCCCCGCCGCACCAGCTCATCCAGTCTCAGCCAAGCGCCTTGGCCGGGGACATCGGTCGGGCCGGGCAGGAAGCCAAAATCTAGGCACCAGGTCTCGGACTCCGGGCCATGGCCATTGGTCAGATAATAGATCCCGTCGCCCTGGATGTCGCAGCCCATGGTAAAGACGCATGGCCCCCATGGCACCTGCCCCCTGCCCCAGTCTTGCTCGCGCAGGATTTCAAGGGACTCGGCGGGCGGGGCATCGCCCTTGTATTCAAAAAGCTCACCCAGTTCCAGATTGGTCCAGGTCTTGAGCGCATTGACATTGCCCTGGGCGGCGACAAAGCCGGTTGCCAGCTGTGACCAGGTCAGAAACGAACTGATGATGCCGGTGATATGATAGCCCGGCTGCAGCCCGCCCATGGGCCGGGTGCGCCAGTGCGTGATCTGATCGTCTGGAATAATACGCGGCGGGCGGATTTTATCGCCGTCAGGGGTTTCGGTTTCAGAAGTCGGGATCCAGAGCGCGGTCTGTAACAGGTCTTGTTTTTGATAATGCTCGATCACTAGGCCAGCGCAGGTCGGGTCCAGCATATAGGCCTTGGCCGGTTGGTCGCTCGGCCAGACCAGGTCCGAAAATACAGGGTCAAACCATTGGCCGCTATGGGGGCTTTGCAGATAGAGCCGTCTTTGGTCAGACGCCTCATAGGCCCGGCCAATCTTGGATGCGCCCTTAATGGTGCCGGTCGAAATCTTAAGCCGCTTGGACAGGCCTTGGCGGGCATAGACCCGCTGGCGGGCCGTGACCATGCCCTCTGGGGAGCCTTGATTGTCCAAATCGTCTGGAAACTGGTCTAGATCATCCTCAACCACATAGCGGATCGAGTGGGCGCGCAGGGTGGCGGCGGAATTGGCCCCGGCGATCAAGAGCCAAGAGCCCTTGCGAAACCGCACACGCAGCGCCGTGGTGCCATCCCCGTCGCGGGACTTGCGCCCCATGATCGCGCCGGTCAGGTCGGGATTAAGCCTTGGCGTGGCCTCGACCATGGGCCAGAGCTTTTCGGCGAGCCAGTCCTTGGCCGCTGTAATCGTGGCCTGGACATACATCAATGGGCCAGGGGCAATATCGGCAATATAGCCGACCCAGTTTTCAGCGCTGGCCGAGCCGCCGGACTGGGCGCATTTCAGGATCGATATGGTTTCAGCCGGATCATGCGGGCTCAGCCGGTCCATGATCTCGACCAGATAGGGCGCGGTGGCATGACGCCAGGGGCCGGGATAGGCGCTGTCATCCGAAAACCTGCGATAGCGCCCGGCCCAGTCCGAGACCGATAGCTTTTCCGGCGGGCGCAGGCCCGTGGCAAAGGATCGATTGATCCGGGCCGCATTGGCCAAAAGGTGTTTTTGAATGGCCGTATTATACCGGTCCAGAACCGCTAGGCTCATGCGGCGGCGACTTGGTCCTGGTCAAGCATGGGGTCAGCCTCAT
>JBIIZD010000133.1:0-5471 GCA_044346445.1 Caulobacteraceae bacterium | reverse complement strand
ATTAATCGCCGCGCCATTAGCGACGAGGAAATCCTGGAGCGCTGCGTCTATCCAATGATCAATGAAGGGGCCAAGATTCTCGAAGAAGGCATGGCCATCCGCGCCTCGGATATCGATATTGTCTGGCTCAATGGCTATGGCTGGCCGCTCTATCGCGGCGGCCCCATGTTCTATGGCGACCTGATGGGCCTGCCCAAGGTTCTGGAAAAGATGAAGACCTTCCAGGCCCAGATGGGCGATGATTTCAAACCTGCGGCCCTGCTCGAAAAACTGGTCGCTGAAGGCAAGGGCTTTAAGGATCTTTAAGCCATCGCTGCGCCCCCTTGCCTTTTATCGGCAAGGGGGACGATTGCCCCGGCCTTGCTCGAACTTGGCATTGACATGACCGCCCAACCGCTCATGCTCTGAGCCCTTAAGGCCCCGACAGAGGGTAATGGACTGGGAGCGAGCAGATTATGAAAGCAGCGGTATTGCGGCAGGTGGGCAGTCCCCTGCTGATCGAAAATGTCCAGATCGGTAAGCCAGGCCCGCATGAGGTCCTGATCCGCACGGCAGCCGCCGGGGTCTGTCACTCTGACCTGCACTTTATCGAGGGCTCCTATCCGTTCCCCTTGCCTGCGGTCCTGGGTCATGAAAGCGCGGGCGTGGTCGAGCAGATTGGCTCGGAGGTGCGCACCGTCAAGGTCGGCGATCATGTCATTACCTGTCTGTCGGCCTATTGCGGCCATTGCGAGTCCTGCCTGACCGGGCGCATGTCTTTGTGTGTCAGCCCTGAGACCAAGCGCAGCGCCGACCAGGCTCCGCGCCTGTGCGAAGACGTGGTGCCGCCGCGCACCGGCACCATGAACCAGTTCTTGAACCTGTCCTCATTTGCCGAGCAGATGTTGATCCACGAACATGCCTGCGTGGCTATTCGCAAGGATATGCCGCTGGATCTGGCCGCCCTGATTGGCTGTTCGGTGACCACTGGTGTTGGCGCGGTGATCCATACCTCCAATGTCAGGCCAGGCGAGACCGTGGCCGTGATCGGCTGCGGCGGGGTGGGCCTAGCCGCGATCAATGGCGCGGCCATTGCCGGGGCCGGACGCATTATTGCCGTGGACCGGATGGCGTCAAAACTGGCCCTGGCCAAGGCGTTTGGCGCAACCGACCTGATCAATGCCGCAGACGGCGATGCTGTAGCCCAGGTTATGGAGCTAACCAGCGGCGGCGTGCATCACAGCTTTGAGGCCATTGGCCTGAAGGCCACAGCCGAGCAATCCTTCAAGATGCTGCGCCGGGGTGGCACGGCCAATATTATCGGCATGATCCCGGTTGGGGTGAATATTGAGCTGCATGGTGCCGACTTCCTCGGCGAAAAGCGCATTCAAGGCTCCTTGATGGGCTCCAACCGCTTCCCCGTCGATATGCCGCGTCTGGTCGATTTTTATCTGCAGGGCAAACTCAAGCTGGATCAAATGATTTCGCGGCGGCTCAAGCTGGAACAGATTAATGAGGCGTTTGACGAGCTGCGCCGGGGTGAACTGGCCCGCTCGGTCGTTGTGTTTGATCACTAGATTTCAAGGCCTATAGACATGAAAGAACTGGATTTCAGCGGCCAGACCGTACTGGTCGTCGGCGGCTCCAGCGGCATTGGCTGCGGCATGGCCCAGGCCTTTCGCGCCAAGGGGGCCGATGTGCATGTCTGGGGCACCCGCGCCTCGGCGGGTGACTATCAGGGTCAAGACGGCTCGGACCTGACCGGCCTGACCTATGCCCAGATGGATGTGTCCGATTTTGAGGCGATCGAAGCCTATAGGCCGCCGTTTTCACGGCTGGATGTGCTGATCTTGTCGCAAGGCACGGTCATCTATCAAAAGGGCGAGTTCAACATGACCGGGTTTCAAAAGGTCATGGATGTGAACCTCAATAGCCTGATGGCCTGCGCGCTCAAATTCCACCCCATGTTGGCGGCGTCCAAGGGCGCCCTGATCACGGTCAGCTCGACCGCAGCCTTTCATTCGACCAAGGGTAATCCAGCCTATAATGCCTCCAAGACCGGGGCTGTGGGCTTAACCCGCACCCTGGCCGAGGCCTGGGCCAAGGACGGCATTCGGGTCAATGGTATTGCACCGGGTCTTGTGGATACCAAGCTGACCAAGGTCACGACCGAGCACCCAGACCGGCTCGCTGCCAGCCTGCAAGGCATTCCCATGCGCCGGCTTGGCACACCTGCCGACATGGCTGGGGTGGCCCTGTTTCTGGCCTCCCCCTTAAGCGCCTATGTGCTGGGCCAGACCATTGCGGTTGATGGCGGCCTGATCCTTTAAGCAAAAAGGGTTCACAACCAAGCAAACCGTGTAAAGGTCAATGCTCCCGGGATGAATCTGCCGAACGTGCAGACCCCCTAGTCAGGAAGGACTATCCATGTCGAACTACGCGCTTGTGTCGCTTGTTACCCTCGTTTCGCTGATCGTATTTTTCTGGACTGGCCTTCGGGTCGGCCGTGCGCGCGGCACCTATGGCATCAAGGCCCCGGCCACGACGGGCCATGAAGAGTTTGAACGTCACTTTCGGGTGCAGATGAACACGCTTGAGGGCCTGGTGATCTTCCTGCCCGCGCTTTGGCTGTTTGCGGCCTTTGGCAATGAACAGATTGCCGCTGGCCTTGGCGCGGTTTGGATTATCGGGCGGGTCTTGTATGCGGTGACCTATGTTTCTGACCCCGCCAAGCGTAGCGCCGGTTTTGGTATTTCGGCCTTGGCCATGCTGGCCCTGCTGCTGGGCGCGCTGTTTTTTGTCGTCAAGGCTGTGATCGCGCCCGGCGTCTAGGCCAGAGCACTGGTCGATCCTGGATCGACCGCTTATAGACCTTAAGGCGGGCGCGGGGGTTCCTCGCGCCCGATTTGTTTGACCAGAGCCCTGCCCTTGACCCTTTTGAACGACCCTTCGCGTCTATTGACCTTTTTGGGCATTATGGCGGTCATGGCGGCCACGCCTGGGCCTGCCAATCTGTTTTCAATCGCCACCGGCATGGCGGGTGGACCAAGAGCGGTTCTGGCCGGGGTGGCTGGTATGCTGACCGGCACCCTGGTCTGGTTTTTAGCCGCCGCCCTTGGCCTTGGGGCCTTGATATTGGCCTTTCCAAGGGCCTTTCACCTCCTGACCTATATAGGCGCGGCTTATCTGATCTGGCTGGGTAGCAAGGCCTTATGGTCGGGCTTAAGACACCGCCCAGATGACCAGGACCTAGGCTCAGGCCTCAAGTCTGGTCCGGCCAGCAAGCGCAAGGCCTATCTGGATGGATTTATGGTCCAGATCACCAATCCCAAGGCCTTGGTGTTTTTCTCGGCGGTCCTGCCGCCATTTATTGACCCGCATCAGCCCTTTGGCCCACAATTGGCCGTATTTGCAGCCGCCAATATCGCCATGGATCTGGTGACCATGAATGCCTATGGCCTTGGCGGTAGCGCCCTAGCCCTCAGACTGTCGGAGCCAAGATTTAAACGCGCCTTTTCCCTTGTCGTCGGGGTCTTGCTGATCTGCGCATCTGGTCTAATCTTGTTGCAACATTAATGGCGGCAGAACACACCAAGGAGCGATCCATGAAAAACCTAGCGCTCATCTTAGGCCTTAGCCTGGCCCTAAGCGCCTGCGCCACAGCCACACCCTATCAACCCTTGTCCAAGTCCAGCGCCCAGTCAGGCGGCTATAGCGAGACGAGGGTGGAGAATGATCGTTGGCGCGTGAGCTTTAACGGCAATAGCCTGACCGATCATGATCAGGTTGAGACCTATCTGCTCTATCGCGCCGCGGAACTGACCCTGGCCCAGGGTTATGATGTCTTCTTCATGGCCGATCGCGGGGTGGGCAGCACCAAGGAAAAGATTATCGACCGAACCCTGGGGGGCGACCCCTATTGGTCCATGGGCTATTGGCGTCCGGCTTGGCGGGTGTTTGGCGGCCATCTCGGCTGGCATACCGGTCCCTATTGGGGGACCTATTGGGGCAATGGCCTAGGCTATGACCCCTTCTGGCCCGATACGATTGATGTGCGCACCATCGAAAAGTTCGAGGCCACAGCCGAAATCGTCCTGAGCAAGGGCCCAAAGCCGGCCAATGAGCCCAAGGCCTTTGACGCCAAACAGGTCATTGAAAATCTGGGCCCCAAGATTGTGCGGCCAAAGCCTTAAGGGGCCAAACCCCTGAGCGACAAAAAAAAGGCGCAGGCCCCGCAGGGTCTGCGCCTTATCTGTTTGGGTTAGATCATCTTAGCGCGGGGCCATCCGAATGGCGCCGTCAATGCGCACATGCTCGCCATTGAAATAGCTGTTGCGGACCATTTCCACGGCCAGGGAGGCATATTCTTCAGCCTTGCCCAGTCGCTTGGGGAAGGGCACCGAGGCGGCCAGCGCGGCCTTGACCGGCTCTGGCGCGCCCTGCATCAGGGGCGTATTGAAAATGCCAGGCAAGATGGTGTTGACGCGGATACCGTCGCCCATCAGATCGCGGGCGATGGGCAGGGTCATGCCGACTACGCCGCCCTTGGAGGCGGAATAGGCAGCCTGGCCCATCTGGCCATCCACGGCTGCGACCGAGGCGGTATTGACGATTGCGCCGCGCTCGCCGTCTTCCAGAGGCTCAAGATCCAACATGC
Organism: Caulobacteraceae bacterium; assembly: GCA_044346445.1. GTDB lineage: Bacteria > Pseudomonadota > Alphaproteobacteria > Caulobacterales > Caulobacteraceae > CAISGS01. The sequence continues at coordinate 835 of JBIIZD010000133.1, read as the reverse complement.
CCTTGGCCGACTTGGCGATACAGCGGAAGGTACCGACCAGATTGATCTGCAAGATCATATTGAAGGCATCGAGCGGGAAGTGCTTGGTCTCGCCGGTCTGCTTGTCGCGGCTGGCGGTCTTGGCGGCATTGCCGGTACCGGCGCAATTGATCAAGACGCGCTCTTGGCCATGGGCCGCGCGGGCCTTGGCAAAACCGGCATCGACATCGTCATCGCTGGTGACATTGACCTTGCAGAACACGCCGCCAATATCCTTGGCCACAGCCTCGCCCTTGGCCTCGTTCATGTCAAAAATCGCGACGCGGACGCCGTGTGCGGCGAGTGCGCGGGCGGTTGCCTCGCCAAGGCCAGAAGCGCCACCTGTGACAACGGCGGCGACGGATGAATTGAGTTGCATGGACGAATTCCCTGTTTGTGGTTTGAAAGGCAATGGAACCAGCCGAACCAACGGCTTGGTTATGGATTTAACCCTCATAATGCAGAAGTCCAAGACTGACGCCACGGCACCTGATCAAGCTTATGCAGAAATCTGCAAGGCGGCTATGGCCTATGGCCTCTTGCGCCGATCAGTCGATCAAGGCCGCCGCGCGGCGATTGTCCCGCGCCTCGCGCCAGGTGATGAACAAGGTGGAACACACCACCACCGCCGCCCCGATCACAGTGACCAGTTTGGGCACGTCGTGAAACACCAAAAACCCGACCAGAACCGCAAACACCAGCCGCATATAGTCAATCGGGGCCATGGCCGCCGCATCGCCAATCTGCATGCCCTTGATATAACACCCCTGAGCGACAACGCCCAGGACGCCCATGGCGATCAGGAGGCCCAGATCAC
>JBIIZD010000046.1:0-20911 GCA_044346445.1 Caulobacteraceae bacterium | reverse complement strand
CGTCACCATTTTTTTCCTAGCAGATCCTTCAGCGCGACATTGTCGAGCATTGCATCGGCCAGCATCCGCTTAAGCTTGGTGTTCTCGTCTTCAAGAGCCTTCAGACGCCGGGCCTCCGACACGTCCAACCCACCATACTTGGCCTTCCACTTGTAGAAGGTCGCCGAACTCAGACCATGCCTGCGGCATAAATCCAGCACCGAAGCGCCCGCCTCCTGCTCCCGCAAAATCCCAATAATCTGCTCTTCCGTAAATCTTGATCGCTTCATTGGTCCGTTCCTTCCTTGGAGCGGACTCTAATCATTTTTGGACGAGTTTCAGGGGGTCATGTCACCATACACATCAACGAAGGCTCAAATATCGATAGGACTCTCGTTATGGCTGGATGAGATATCGGGGTCACGTCACCGGGCACTCACATTGAGACCGGAGGCATTATTGGGGGACCGTCAGTCAGGTCAGGTCAATGATCTTATCGATAAAATATTTAACAGGACGGGTCGAATAAAGGGTCTATTTAGAATAACGGAGCAAGGTTATTCAGTTTTTTTACCCATCCCGGTCCAGATTCTCATTTTTGCCCCTGTCCATGTAGAAAGAGAAAGCGTCAATTACCAAGTCCACTACGCTGTCGAACAATTCAGGATCGGGTCGCCGCGAATACTCTAGCGCCAGGCCCCGGGTCAAAGCGCGCATAAAGTATTTGTATTCGCGAAAGCCAACGGTGCCTGCCCCTGAGGCTTCCAGCATTCTTTCCAACGTCACATCGGCTATAAAATGCTCACTTTTAAGATAAGCATCGACCCGCTCCTTGAGTAACGTGTCGCTTTTTGACGCGATCCATACTTCCACTAAAAACCACGTTGCTGGATCACGGTAAGCGGCCTTTATGCCCACCCGCGCACTGTCAAAATTAGACTGTGAAAATTCTGTCATCGCCGATAGATACCGCCGGTGCCGCCGCTCCAGAATATCAGCGCATACGGCAGCCATTAAATCAACGCGCGTATCGCCGAAGCAGTGCTGGATCGCTCCGCGCGTAACCCCTGCGCGTTCCGCTATGGCCGCCATCGTTGCGCCCGCATAGCCGTGTTCAAATACCACATCGATGGCCGCGGCAATTAGCCGACCCTGCGTTTCGGGCGATCTCACGGACCGAGACGACCCTTCACCATTCGCAAGTTTCACAAACCTTACCCCTCATTTCCTAGTTCATACACTAAATGTGCGCTTGGTTTCCAATGCAAATGCCATAAAACCGTCATCAAAACAAAATACATACACGAATGTAGGTATGGGAGATGATTATGCGAATTATAAAACATATGCTTTTTTATGCTATCGGTGTGGCAGGACTTGGTGCCCCGCTCTCGGCAGTACTTGCGCAAGAAGCTGCAAGCGCCAAAATGGGTGAGACGATATCATCGGACGAAATAGTCGTCACCGCGCGCAAGCGTGAAGAACTGATAAGCGCCGTGCCAATTGCCGTTTCTGCCTTCACTGGCGACCAACTTCGTGCTCAAGGTGTCGCAAGCGTTGCTGATATTGCCAATCTGGCAGCAGGAGTTGTCCTGCGCGAAGACGTCGCGGGCCGCGCGTCGCCCAGCATCGTGATTAGAGGCATTGGCTTTGACGATTTTCGGTCAAACGGTAACCCAGCGGTAGCGGTCAACATTGACCAAGTCTACTTCGGCTCAAACGCCCTCCTGAGCGGTGCTATTTTCGACATCGAGCGCGTTGAGATCGTGAAGGGACCGCAGGGCACGCTATACGGCCGCAATACCACAGCAGGCGCGTTGAATGTGATCAGTAAGCAGCCAACCAAAACCCTATCGGCTGATTTTGACGCCGAATATGGTAGCTTTCGCGCAATCCGTGGCGAGGCTGGAATCGGTGGCCCACTGAGCGACACAGTCGGCTTCCGCTTGGCTGCGACCTATGAAAGCGGCGGGGGCTTTTTGACCAATAAGGGCAACGCCGCATTCGCGAATTTGCCCACAGGGTCATTAGTTCCGGTTGCCCAGCTAGTGCCAGAAACCCGTAATGTGGGCGACGCCAACTTGTTCGCTACAAGGGGGATACTGGTGTTAAAGCCTAGCGACCAAACGACGATTACCGCGCAAATCAACCACGCGCGCGACCGTGGTGACAATAGCCAGTCGGATGTTTTGGGGATTTCGGCAACGGGTTTTAACGAGCCCGATATCGACCCGTTTACATATTACGGCAACTTTGTTCCTAAGCTGAACTCCAAACTAAACGGAGGTCAACTGCGGATTGAGCATGACCTGAGCGATAACTTTAACATCACAGCCATTGGCGCATACATCGATCTTGGTCGACGTTACACCTTTGATCCGGGCGATCCGCGCCGCCGGTTTGACCTTGACTATCAGGACCAGATCAAGCAGACGACGGGCGAAATTCGCATTCAGGGCAATTTGGGCGCTTCTGCAGACTTAACGCTCGGCGCGTTTTACTTCCGCGACCGAGTGCGACTGCAAAGTTTGCTGAATGCCGCCGATTTGGTCCGCACGGTTCTTGGCACTGATTATCTGCAAAATCGCGAAAGTTGGGCGGTTTTTGGTGAGACCGACTGGCATCTTACCGCGAACCTGACTTTGACCGCCGGATTGAGATATACTCAGGAAACCGCCCAGTTTGCGGGTTCAACTGTTGATCTCAATCCGTTTAGGGCCAGCGTTGCGGCATCAGCCTTCCGGCTGCCGGTACTTTTCGACAATGACTTTTCGGATAACAGCCTGTCGGGCCGCGTTGCGCTCTCGTATCAATTGGCTAACGACACGTTATTATACGGCTCGATCAGTCGTGGGTTCAAAAGCGGCGGTTTTGATGGCTCAACGATTTTCTCTGTGGGTGAAGCCTTGCCGTTCGCTTCGGAAAAAGTCGATGCGTATGAGATCGGAGCAAAGTTGCTGGGTAACCGTCCGGTGACGGTCACCGCGGCTGCGTTTTATTACGACTTCAGCGATCTGCAAGCGAACTCCATACGGCAGATTGGGCCGGTCACTACGGCGGTCCGGACCAACGTCTCGCAGGCCACGGTTTATGGCGGAGAGATTGAAGCGGTAGCGCGGCCAGTGACGGGCATGCGTCTGGGCGTGAGCCTCGCTTATTTACACACCAAAGTTGATGATTTTGTCTCGTCTAACCCCGTCGAAGTTGCGCGGCGCAATGGCAATGAACTGCCTGACTCGCCCGAACTTTCGCTTAATCTTAGCGCCAGCTATACGTTTGAAATAGGCGGCGGTTGGAAACTAGAGCCGCAGACGAATTTCAGCTTCAAGGGTAAGCATTGGAAAGAAATCGACAATTTTGTACCTGTCGAAGAATATGGGCTTTTGAATCTACGCCTTGCTTTACGTTCGCCCGATGATCGTTGGAGCCTTGCGGTGTTTGGCCGGAACGTCACTGATGAAACTTACTTCATCGGCATGATTCCAGCCGTAACGGGGGCAGGCGTTGTCACCGGTCGGCAACGTATCGTTGGTGCCCCAGCGACATGGGGCGCTTCGCTAAGCTTGCGATACTGATGATGTTCAATCGGACGAATGACGATATGCTGATTGCCCATGTCTCGGATCTGCATATCGTTGCGCCGCCAGCATTGTGCTACGAACAAGTTGATACCCGTGCCTGCTTGGCGCGGGTGATTGCGCGGGTGAATGCTTTGTCTCCTCGTCCTGATGTCGTCGTGTTCACTGGCGACCTGGCCGATGAGCCGAGTGAAGCGGCCTATGAGTGTTTGCATGATATGCTAGCGGCACTAAACTTGCCTTTCATTGTGCTTCCCGGCAATCATGACGATCGGTCGATGCTCGCGAAGGCATTTCCCGCGCATGCTTATTTGCCCAGCGGCGGGCGGAAAGCGCATTTTGCTGTCGAGGCGGGCGACATCCTCCTTGTTGGTTTCGACGCCGTCGTTCCTGGGCGTGAATACGCGCAGGTCGAGGAGGAAGACCTCGTCTGGCTAGACACGACCTTGTCGCGGCGCGCGCCAGAAAAGCCCGTTCTGCTTGCGATGCATCATCCGCCGATGCATACGGGCCTTGCTTTCATGGACGAAATGCAGCCAGCCCTGCCTCTAGCGTTCGAAGGGCTGTTACGTAGGCATGACAGGGTCAAGCTGATAATTTGCGGGCACATCCATCGCGCGATGGATGGCATGTTTGCTGGCGTTCGCGTTGCGGCAGCGCCCAGCACGGCACACCAATTCGCGTTCGCGACCGACCCGATGTTACCCCCGCGCATTGCAATGGAGCCGCAGCAATTGCGGCTGCACTTATTGCGCGATGGCGTGGCGTCATCATTCTCAGTGCCGGTCGACGATACCGCGATGGTGACGAGTTTCCCTGGCGTTGATGAAACCACTTGGCCTGCTATGGTTCAGAAAATGCGTGAGGGCGCTTCGCGTAATGCGGTCTATCGTGCCGATACCGATGAACCTGCGTAAGGCCAGATAGGTGCGCAGCAGCCACATGATTGCATATGCCGCTCCCGGCGCGGCTATCAAGGGCATGACTTTGCCGCTGATATCCTATCTGCCGCCGGTTTATGCGGCACTTTCGGGATTTTCGTTGACCAGCGTCGGGTTGGTTTTCATGTTTGTGCGGCTTTGGGACCTCATCATCGATCCTGTCGCGGGTAGCATCATGGATGGCACACGCCCGCCGCTAGGCAATCGTAAGTTCTGGATTGCTTTATCAACGCCGGTCTTAATGCTCTTAATCTTGCTCTTGTTCAACCCGACGTCTAGCACAACATTGCCGCAGCTAGCTGGAATGTTGATCGTGTTCTATATTGTTTGGACTCTGTTGACGATTAGCTACGCAGCATGGCCTACCGATTTGGCGAAAGATCAAGAGAACCGCACTAGGATGATTGCTTGGCGCGAGTGGGCGGGCGTACTCGGAATGCTTGGCGTCCTTGCCTCGCCAGTGCTGATCGCGGGGCCGGGGGCGTCTTTGCCCAAACAACTTTCGATCATGGGAAGCACCTTAATCGTGCTGTTGCCACTCGCCGTTTTGCCTGCACTCATTATGCTTCCGCGGGCCATACCAGAACGGGCTGTTCAAACGCATCGGTCGTCGATTTTGGATGGATGGCGTTTAATTCGGCACTCACGTAAGACGCGCACGCTGCTGCTGGCCAATCTGCTATCTGGTTGCGGCTATGCCGCGAACAGCGCAACTTCATTTTTTGTTTTCTCTAATTATCTCAAGCTCGAACCGCAATATTCGATGATAATGCTGTGCTTTATGGTAGGCATGATCGTTGGGGTTCCTGTACTAATGAAAATTAGTTTATGGTTCGGCGCGCAGAGGGGCTTTATGGTTGCCATGATAGGTTCTGCGGCTGCCAGCCTTGCTTTTGTCGTCATTCCTCCAAATGCGCTATACTTGACGATAATTGTTAATGCCACGCTCGGTTTCTTCACTGGAGGGTATCAGTTAAACCTGAATGCCGAAATGGTGCGGCTCGCTGGCGAAGACCGCGACCAATCGGGCAGTGATCGCACCAGCCAGCACCTCGCGTTGTTAGAGATGACGAACAAGCTTGGCTATGCGCTAGCTATAGGCTTCGTCTATACTCTGTTGGCGATATTTTCCGGAGACACTGCAGTTTTGTCGGACTTGCCCAATCCTGCTTTGCTCGCCCTTGGCACCGTGCTGCCCGCCGCATTGTTTGTTGGGTCGGCGCTCGCTTTCCATTCGACCAAGGCTTAGCTTAGTTGCCTGTGTGGCGGCTGCTTGCCGGGAAAGGCTTTCGCAAGTCCTGGATGGCGCGGGATCTGGAGGCCGCGGGAGACTAGTCTCGTTCCAATGACACGCCTAATCCCCCACCATAGCCGCCGCCACAGCCTCTGCCACCTTGATGCCATCGACGGCCGCCGAAAGGATGCCGCCGGCATAGCCTGCGCCTTCGCCGGCGGGGTAGAGGCCGGGGGTGTTTAGGCTTTGGAACGTCTTGTCGCGGGTGATGCGGATGGGCGAGGAGGTGCGGGTCTCGACGCCGGTTAGGACGGCGTCTGGATTATCAAAGCCGGGGATTTGGCGGCCAAAGACCGGCAGGGCCTCGCGCATGGCGGCAATGGCAAAATCGGGCAGGCAGGCGGACAGGTCGGTGGGCTTGACGCCCGGCTGATAGGAGGGCGCAACCTGACCAAGCTGGGTCGAGGCGCGGCCCGCCAAAAAGTCGCCAAGCCTTTGGCCGGGGGCGGTATAGTCGCTGCCGCCCGCCTTAAAGGCCTGTTCTTCCCAATGCCTTTGCAAGGCGATTCCGGCTAGGGGGTGGCCGGGAAAGTCCTTTTCCGGGGTCACATCGACGACCATACCGGCATTGGCATTGCGCTCTTTTCGCGAATACTGGCTCATGCCATTGGTCACCAGTCTGCCCGGCTCTGAGGCTGCGGCCACCACCGTGCCGCCCGGGCACATGCAAAAACTATAGACGGTGCGGCCATTGGCACAGGCATGGGACAGCTTGTAATCGGCGGCGCCCAGATCGGGATGCTTGGCAAAGGTGCCAAACCGGGCATTGTCGATCAGGGACTGGGGGTGTTCGATGCGAAACCCGATCGAAAAGGGCTTGGCCTCGATATGGACGCCGCGATCATACAGCATTTCAAACGTATCGCGGGCGCTGTGGCCTATCGCTAGGACGACATGATCGGACATCAGGCGCTCGCCGCCTTGGAGGGCTACACCGACGGTTTTGCGCGCCCCAGATGGCGCGGTCTCGATCAAGAGGTCGGTGACCTTGCTCTGAAACCGATATTCGCCGCCCAGCGCCTCGATCGACCCACGCAGGCTCTCGACCATGGAGACCAGCCGAAACGTGCCAATATGCGGATGGGCCTCGGTCAAGATTTCGGGCGGTGCCCCGGCCTTTACAAACTCGGTCAGGACCTTGCGGCCCAGATGGCGCGGGTCCTTGATCTGGCTATAGAGCTTGCCATCGGAAAACGTCCCTGCCCCGCCCTCGCCATATTGGACATTGGATTCAGGGTTCAAGACCTTGCCGCGCCAAAGGCCCCAGGTGTCTTTTGTCCGTTCACGGACGACTTTGCCGCGATCAAGGATAATTGGCCGAAAGCCCATCTGGGCGAGGATCAGACCGGCAAACAGGCCGCAAGGCCCGGTACCGATCACGATGGGACGGCTGGTCTCGCGGCCCGTTGCCTTGGCGGTGAAGTGATAGGCCTGATCGGGCGCCGGGCGCACGCGAATATCGCCAGAACAGCGGGCCAGAACCGCCGCCTCGTCCTTGACCGCCACATCGACCGAATAGACCATGAGGATTGCTGCTTTTCGCCGGGCATCGTGGGCGCGGCGGGCAATCCTATAGTCAATGATCTGATCAGGCTTAAAACCCAACCGCTCACAGATCGCGGCGCTTAAGGCATCCGGCTGATGGTCTAGAGGCAGGCGTATTTCGGTTAGTCTCAGCATACGCGCTTATATCACGGCTTTGGCGGCAAGCACGCTTCTTGCCGCGTTTTGCGGGTGCTGAAGTTAAACGCCTATTCCATCTCTCTGGGGACCGAGACCTCAGCGCCTTGGGCCTTGAGCCGGTCTAGCACCCCGCCGGAGCGCAGCAGGAATTTCAGGTCGATAATGGCCACCGTCTTGCCAGGCTTGGCCAGGGCGGCATTGATCGCATCGACCGACTGGCGGGTGCCGTAATCCAGCAGGGCCGTAGCGGTAGTCAGTTGTAAGAGGCACTGATCGAGCAGATTGGCGGTCATCCCGCCCTTGACCGTGGCCAGGTCCCCGACCGCCCAGGCCTGGGCCAAAGGTCGGGCGCGGGCAGCCTCGGCGTCCAGATCATTCAAGGCGGCGGTCAGGCAGGCCTCATGAGCGGGGCCCTTCATGGCGCTGGCAGACTTGACCATGGCCCCCCAGCTAATATCGGCCATGGGCTGGACCTTGACGCCCAGCGCCTTGGCGCGGCGCATGACGGTGGTGGTTGGCTTGCCTGTCGATAGACCCGCCTTTTCGCGAAAATCGGCGATCAGCAAAAAGCCAGCAATGGCGGGCTTCCAGTGCGCATAACGGCCCGGGCCAATACCCAGGCTCTCACGCGTTCGAACAAACCGCTCACGCAAGGCCGGCGATAGGTCCGATTCCAGCTTATGGCCCAAGGGCTGGCGCAGACTGGCCATGCGCAGGGCAAGCCCGGGCAGGTCAGTGAACCGCACATCATCTTGCGGCGGCACCAACAGACGATTAGCGCCAACCAGGGCCCGGTCGAGCCGCGGCGACGACCACTGCAACATATGCGGCAAGGGGGTTAGCCCGCCCAGGATCACGACCTCAGACTCGCCGCGCTTGACCCGCCAAATTGGCGGTCCCGGCGGCGTGCCGATCACGGTTAATTCGTCAACCACGGCGCTGGTATCAGAACCGGCCTCGATTGCGGCCTTGGCCGGTTTGGGCGGTACTGGAACCAATGCCCAAGCAAACAGGCAAAGCCCGCCAAGGCCAACCATGACAGATCTAATCGAAGGGGCCATTCAAGATTTCCGAAAAACAAAAACATCAAGCCGCGCATTCAGGCCACCCGAGAGCCCAGGGTGGAATCGAGCACTTTTGGACTTTAAATAGTATTTTCTTTAATAGTCTTAAAGGTGGCCGGATGACTAGAAGATTTGTATTTTTAGGTGTGCCAATATAGCGACGCTCTGCGCGCGAGACCCTTAAGCACATGTCGATCATTCTGAACCTAATCTGGTTTATCCTCGGCGGATTTGCTGCTGGGTGCGCTTGGCTGGTGGCCGCCCTGATTTTGGGGGTGACAATCATTGGCCTGCCCTGGGCCATGGCGGCGGCGCGGATCGGCCTGTTCAGCTTTTTCCCGTTTGGCAGCAAGGTGGTTGACCGCGCCAGCATAACCGGGCGTGAGGACCTGGGTACCGGCGGCTTTGGGTTTTTGCTTAACCTGGTCTGGTTTCTTCTGGGCGGCTGGTATGTGGCGCTGGTCCATCTGGTGGTCGGAGTCTTACTGCTCTTGCCGATCATCACCATCCCATTTGCCCTGCAACATTTTAAGTTGGCAAAGATTGCCATGGCCCCGGTGGGCAAGACTGTGATACCCGCTTGAGCCATGATCCCCGTTACGGACACACTGACGATTCAGGACGATGAGTTGGAGATCAGCTTTATTCGCGCCTCCGGACCGGGCGGCCAGAATGTCAACAAGGTCTCATCGGCGGTGCAACTGCGCTTTGATGCGCGCAGATCCCGGTCCTTGCCTAATGACGTCAGCATCCGCTTGCAGGCCTTGGCTGGCAGCCGCCTGACCCTGGACGGGGTGATTGTGATTACAGCCGATCGCCATCGCACCCAGGAGCGCAACCGCGCCGATGCCATAGGACGGCTGGTTGAGCTGATTGCCAAGGCCGCCCATCGCCCACCTGTGCGCCGCGCCACCAAGCCGACCAAGGCCTCCAAGGTGCGCAGACTGGACTCCAAGACCAAGCGCGGCGACATAAAATCCGGTCGCAGCCGCCCCTCAACCTCAGACTAGGCTTGCCAATCGCTGGCATTGGGCTAGCTTCCGGGCGCAACTGAATAATCCCTTAGGAGCCCGATCTTGCGCACCCCCCTTGCCATTCTGACCGTCGCCAGCCTGAGCCTCTTGGTTGTCGCCTGCAGCAAGCCCGCCTCGGCACCCGAAGCCTCAGCCGATACGGCCACCGCGGTCCCAGCAGCGAGTGAACCCAACGATCACGAAAAAGCCGAACTGGTCGCCGCCCTGCCCGCCCCCTACAACACAGGCGATCTGGAAAACGGCAAACGCAAATTTGCCATGTGCCGCTCGTGCCACACCATCAACCAGGGCGGCCCAAACATGACCGGCCCCAACCTCTATGGCATATTTGGCCGCAAGGCAGGCTCGATTGAAGGCTTTGCCTATTCCGACGCCGTCAAATCGGCTGGCTTTGTCTGGGAAGCCAAGCATCTGGACCAGTGGCTGGCCGATCCACGCGGCTTCATGCCCGGGACCAAGATGAGCTTTATGGGCATCAAAGACCCAAAGGACCGGATTGATGTGATTGCTTATCTGAAGGTCGAGACGGGCTTTAAGCCAAAATAATCGCAGATCGCTAACGCCCATCCCCTAAATAGGGGATGGACATTAGCGAAAATCTGTCAGGCCAGTGCGGCATCGACCTTTTGCGTCTTGATCCGCTTGCGCTCGATCAACCAAACGCACCAGATCGAGACCTCGTAAAGCAGGACAAGCGGAATGGCCAAGGTGATCTGGCTGATCGGGTCGGGCGGCGTCACCACGGCTGCGACAATGAATATGCCCAAGATTGCATAACGTCGGCCCGACCTTAGCATTTTGGACCCCACCATACCGGCCTGGCCAAGCAAGGCCAAGACGACCGGTAACTGGAAGCAAAGTCCAAACGCCAAGAGCAAGGTTGTGACCAAGGTCAGATAGTCCGACACCTTGGGCAGGAGCTCAACACTGATATTGCCCGCGCCAAAAATCTGCTGGGACAAGGAAAACCACAGCACAAACGGCAGCATGACAAAATAGACCAGAGCCGCGCCAACCGTGAACAATACGGGCGAAGCAATCAGGAACGGCAAGAAGGCCCTGCGCTCCTTGGCATACAGTCCCGGCGCAACAAACCGATAGACCTGCCAGGCCAGGACCGGGAAGGTCAGGATAACCGCGCCAAACCCGGCAACCTTTAACTGGGTGAAAAAGAATTCCAGCGGCGCTGTAAACACCAGTTTCAAGTCATGCCCGGCCATGCTGGGTGCCTTGTGCACGCCGATTAAGACCAGCATCAGGTCGAAATAGCCGTGCTTGCCCCCAGCCGCATTTTGCGCGGCCAGCAGACCGGCCGCGACCTCAAACGGATGCAGCAAGAACAGATAAATCTGCTTGGCAAAGGCAAAACAGACGCCAAACCCGACGATCAGGGCACCGACACACACGATCAAACGCTTTCGCAACTCGATCAGGTGATCCATCAAGGGCGCTCTGGACGCCTCGATGTGGGATTCGTCGCGCGGCGGCATCAGGACAGAGCCTCGGGCTTGAGCTTGGCCTTGCGCGGTGCACGGGGCTTGCGAGGGGCTTGGGGCTTGGGTTCGGCGACGGGCTCGGCCTGAGGTTCAGTCGCCGCCGTCACCGTGCCCATGGGATGAAACTGGACCCCATGATTTGGATCATTCAGCGCCTGATCAATCTCTTGCATGATCGGGTGCGGGCTGGCGTCTGGCAAAACATCGGCAAGGCGCGCATTGCGCATGGCCTCGACCTCGCGGCGCAGTTCATCCAGCTCGGACTGACGGGCCATATCCTCAAAACTGGCGCGAAACTCATTGGCCATGCCGCGCAACTTAGCCAAGAACTGCCCGGCCTTGCGCATAAGCGCTGGAAGGTCTTTTGGACCCACCACGATCAAGGCGACCGCCGCAATCACAAGCAGTTCGGTAGCACCGACCTCAGGCAGCATTCATTATTACCTTACAATAAACGGCCCGGGCCAGACCTTGGCCATGATTGGCCCGATTGGCTAGTGGCGCGCCTCGTCCTTATCGGTCCGGGGCAAGGGGGTCGCGGCAGGCTCGGCCGGCTTTGACGCGTCCTCGCCCTTCAAGCCATCACGAAAGGCGCGAATGCCCTTGGCCGCATCGCCCATCAAGGCCGATAGCTTGCCGCCGCCGCCAAACAGCAATGCACCAATGCCGATGACGAGCAACCAATGCCAAATACTAAACGAACCCATAGCGCGCCTCGCTAAAATTTCAGATCCCGCCTGAGCAACGGATCAAGACTGATGCCGCTCAATATAGGCCATAAGGCGGCGCGTCGCTAGAAAAGCGACAACAAAAAAAGCAATTCACTAGGCTGCCTTGGAAATGACCTGGTTTCGCCCCGCCGCCTTGGCTTCATAAAGGGCCAAATCTGCGCGCTTGAGCAAGGCATCCATATGATCGCTGGCCCCCAAGGTCGCAGCGACCCCAATCGAGACCGTCACAGCCAAACTGCCCAAAGGCTTGCCAAGATCATAAGACGCATTGGCCAGATAAAGTCTTAGGCGATCAGCAATCTGGTGGGCGGCCTCAAGGCGGGCATTTGGCATCAGCACCACAAACTCTTCGCCCCCCGCGCGGCAGGCCATGTCCAGGGCGCGAACCTGGGTCGAAAGATGCGCGCCAAACTGGCTTAGGACCGCGTCACCGGCATCATGGCCAAACTGATCATTAATGGCTTTGAAGTGATCAATATCGAGCATCAGCACCGATGTCGGCTCGCCGCCCATGGCCGCGCGCGCCACCAGTGCGCTCAGCTTTTGCAGCATAAACCGGCGATTATGCAGTCCGGTTAAGGGGTCGATCACGGCCAATTCCAGCGACTGGTCCAGATTGTCGCGCAACAGGTCGCCATAGCGCTTATGCCGAATCTGAGTGCGAACTCGGGCGGATAATTCCAGCGGATCCATCGGGCGCGCCAATATATCATTGGCACCAAGCTCGATTGCCTTGACCAGTTTTGGCCTCTGGTCGGTATCCATGACCGCCAGTATGGGCAGGTGGCGCGTGATCTCATCTGATCGCATGGCGGCCACGGCCCTAAGCCCGTCAAAACTTGCGCTGTCGAGATTAACAATCACCAGGTCCACAGAGTCCTTGGCCGCATCAAAGGCCAGATCGGGCGACCTAACGATCGCGGGCCTGTGCTCGGCTTTCAGCTCAGATGCCATCTGCTGGGCCTGATGCATATTGTCATCAAGGATGAGCACCCTTGCGCCAATATCCGCCAATCGCGCCGGCGCGCTTGCGATAACGCCCATGCGCCGGCCTGAGGCCTCACGCAGCCGCAACTCATCCACTGCCATTTTCAGCCGGGTCAGTCCCCGAACGCGGGCCAGCAGCATGGCATCATCGATAGGCTTGGTCAGAAACTCATCGGCCCCCGCCTCAAGTCCGGCCAAGCGGTCGGCGCGGCCATCCAAGGCCGTGACCAGAACCACTGGGATATGTTGCGTTGCCTGATCATTCTTCAAGCGGCGACAAACCTCCAGCCCACTCAAACCCGGCATTCTGACATCAAGCAGGATAATGTCTGGCGACGCGGTGCGCGCTAATTGCAAGGCGGTCTCACCATCAGACGCCGTGGTCACCTCGAAATACTCTGCCGTCAACTTGGCTTCAAGCAACCGGATATTGGCCTCGATATCGTCGATAACCAGAATTCGGGCGCTCATGACCGCATCCTCAAGCTAAAAGTCTGCGGATGGTTTCGAGGAAGGCGGACACCGAGATGGGCTTGGAGACATAGGCCTCACAGCCGCCCTCACGGATACGCTCCTCGTCGCCCTTCATGGCAAAGGCCGTCACCGCCACGACGGGGATATGGCAAAGCTCGTCGTCTTCCTTGAGCCATTTGGTGACCTCCAGACCGGATATTTCGGGCAGTTGGATGTCCATCAAGATCAGGTCCGGGCGATGCATTCGCGCCAGCCCCAAGGCTTGCAAACCTTCGCGGGTCTGCAAGGTCTCATAGCCCTGGGCCTCAAGCAGATCATGAAACAGTTTCATGTTCAGCTCATTGTCCTCGACGATCAGGACCTTTTTGGTCATCTTAAACCTAACATCTGGCCAAGGGGCGCGCCTGCAAGTTCAGCTTCACCCTTTTATCACCATACTTGGTCACACAAATATCCTTAAGCCTCCGTTAGCTGCGAGCATGACCCTGTCCCTTTCCTCATCCCACCAGACCCCCACGGACCTGCAATCGGCCAGGATCGATCTTCACAGGCCACTTTTGATTGTCGATGTCGATGAGGTCTTGGCCCTGTTTATGGCGGGATTTCAACGCTTTGTCGAAAGGCACGGCTTTGAAATGCGCCTGACCAAGTTTGCGCTGTTTCAGAATATTTATGCCAAGGGCCAGGACCAGCATATTGATATGCTCGTGGGAAAAACCTTGTTCGATGATTTCTTTATGAGCGGCGGCAAGGATATGGAGCCTGCGCCGGGGGCAGCGGACGCTCTGGCCAGCCTATCGAATCGGGCCAGCATCGTGATCCTAACCAATGCGCCCGAGCATGGCCGTGATGAGCGGGCGCGCTGGCTCAAGCGGCACGGCATGGATTATCCGCTGGTGATCAATTCTGGACTCAAGGGGCCAGCAGCGGCCAGTCTGGCGGCGCGAACCCAAAAGGCATCGGCCTTTATTGACGATCTCTTGCCCAATCTCAGTTCGGTGGCCGCCGATGCGCCGGGCGTCAAGACCTTTCAGATGGTGGCTGACCCCCGCCTTCGCCCTCTGGCGCCGAGTGATCCGGACAATCATACTCGCATTGATGAATGGACCTTGCTGCACCCAGCCTTGGAACAGCATTTCACCTAGGACCCATGACCGCCCTTTGCCGCGATTGCCTTTGGATGGGACAGGACCCGCCGTCTCGGCGGTGCCCGGCTTGCGCCTCGCCTAGGCTGGTCGTGCATGAGCATCTTGCAGACCTGTCCATAGCCCATATGGACTGTGACGCCTTTTATGCCTCGGTCGAAAAGCGCGACCGGCCAGAGCTTCGCGATGTGCCCGTGATTGTCGGCGGTGGCCATAGGGGTGTGGTCACGACCTGCTGCTATATTGCCCGAATGTCGGGGGTGCGCTCGGCCATGCCCATGTTCAAGGCCTTAAAACTCTGCCCCAAGGCCACGGTGATTTTTCCAGACTTTGCCAAATACAAGACCGCTAGCGCTGCTATTTTTGCCAAGGTCCGCGCGCTGACGCCACTGGTTCAGCCCCTGTCCCTGGACGAGGCCTGGATCGATATGAGTGGCACAGAAACCCTCAATGGCGGCTGCCCGGCCAAGGTCTTGGCACGGCTGCAAAACCAGATCGAGACCGAGATTGGCCTGACCGTTTCCATCGGCCTGTCAGCCAACAAGTTTTTGGCCAAGATCGCGTCAGACCTTGATAAGCCGCGCGGCTTTGCCGTGATTGGACAGCAAGAAGCGCAAGCCTTTTTGGCGCCCAAGCCGGTCTCCATCCTGCCCGGCGTTGGTCCGGCCTTGGCCCAGTCGCTGGAAAAGGCCGGACACCGCACAGTCGGCGATCTGGCCCAGGCCGATGCCAAGGACCTGACGCGCCGATTTGGCACCTATGGCTTGCGGCTGTGGCAATTGGCGCAAGGCCAGGACAGCCGCCCCGTCAATCCCGATCAGGTGCGCAAAAGCGTCAGTGCGGAAACCACCTTTTCAACCGATCTTTGCCGCCTGGAGGACCTGACCGATGCCCTGTGGCCGCTGTGCGAGAAGGTCGCCCGTCAGTTGCGGTCAGCCGCCATTACCGGCCGTGTCGCTACCGTCAAACTCAAGACCGCAGACTTTAAACTGGTCACGCGGCGCAAGACCCTGGCCGTGCCCTGCCAGACCGCAAAGCTGTTGTTTGCCGCCGGGCGTGAGCTTTTGGCCGCAGAGGTTCGCGGCGAAACCTATCGCCTGATCGGGATTGGCCTGTCTGACCTGGTCGATCTAACCGCCTCCCCCACCGACCTGTTTGCCGCCGAAGAGCACAAGGCCCGCGCCACCGAACAGGTGATTGATGACCTGCGCACCCGCTTTGGCAAGACCGCCGTCATCACCGGCCGCAGCCTGAAGCCGCAATAGGGTTGGTGTGGGATGGGGGATGGGGGCCTCGCTGACCCCGCCCCCCTTCCGCTTTCCCCGCGAAGGCGGGGACCCAGACCGTGTCGCACCACCTGTAATCAACGCACTGGATCCCCGCCTTCGCGGGGAAGGCGGAAGCAGGTCACGGGCCTGGCTCTGACCCGAGCCCTCAGCCCCCTTTTCCTTAGCTAAAGCCGGTTCATCCCCCAGAGGCGGAAGATTTGCCGGCTCTAAATCTTCCCCCTCCCTTCGAGGTCGCAAACAGGTCTTGGGTCTGTGCACCAACCGCGTTAGGCTCAAACCACACAGCCGGGGAGTTTAGTATGTCAGCCGTTGAAGCGCGTTTATCAGCCCTTGGGATCATCTTGCCCGCACCCGTGGCACCTGTGGCCAATTATGTGCCCTTTGTCCGCAGCGGCAATCTTGTGCATATTTCTGGGCAGGTTTCGCTTGATGCCAGTGGCGGCATCAAGGGCACGGTCGGGACCGAGATCGATATTGATACAGCCGTGGCCGCGGCGCGGCTTTGCGGGATCAATCTGATGGCCCAGATGAAGCTGGCCGCGGGCGGCGATCTGGACAAGCTGGTTCGCGTCGTCAAGTTGGGCGGGTTTGTTCAGGCTGGGCCGGAGTTTTTTGCCATTCCTCAAGTGATCAATGGCTGTTCTGATCTTATGGTCGCCGCGTTCGGTGACGCGGGAAGACATGCCCGCTCTGCCGTGGGGGTCTATCGGTTGCCGCTTAACTTTTCGGTGGAGGTCGATGCAGTGGTGGAAGTGTCATGACAAATGCCTTTGGTGCAGCTTGGGAGCATTTGTTTGCGCCGCACATCGCCCATCGCGGGCTTTGGTCCCCAGACGGCGCGCCTGAGAATTCACTGGCCGCGTTTCAGGCCGCCAGCAAGGCGGGCTATGCGATTGAGCTGGATGTGCACCTGACCGCCGATGGCGAGGCCGTGGTATTTCATGATGCGACCTTGGAACGGATGACCGGCGTGCCCGGTCGCCTGCGCGACCACAAGGCCGCTGATCTTAACAAGCTGACCCTGAAAAATACGGATGAGACCATCCCGACCCTGGCCGAGGTCTTGGCCCTGATCGGGCATAGGGCCATGGTCTATATTGAGATGAAAACGCCTTTCGGTGAGGTCGGGCCGCTAGAGCATCGGGTGTCGGACATCTTGGTCGATCACAATGGTCCGACCTGCATTATTGGCTTCAACCCCTATTCCCATGCCTGGTTTGCCCAGCACCATCCGCAAATCCTGCGCGGCCTAAACAGCTATTCTTATACGGGCGAAGACGCGGCAACCTTAGCCCCAGAGCAGCGTCGCGCCTTTGCCGCCCTTGAGCATGTCGCCCTGGCCAAGCCGCATTTTCTGGCCCTGGGCCTGGATCTGTTACCCAGCAAAAAAGCCGATACCCTGCGCAAGAATGGCATGCCCGTCATCGCCTGGACCGTGCGCAAGCCGCAGGACTGGGACGCGGTCAAGACCCACTGCGATAATATGGTATTTGAGGGCTTTTTGGCTTGAGGGCGCACGGTTTATGATCGCCCTAAAGCCCGCCGTCCGCGTTCACCGGCGCATTACAGAAATTGGCAAGGCCGGATGGGATGCCTGCGCTGCCAATCCGGCCCATCAGGGCAATCCGTTTATCAGCTATGCGTTTCTCGATGCGCTGGAACAGTCCGGCTGCGCCGTGGCCCAGACCGGCTGGGCCCCGCACCATCTGGCCGTCGAGGATGAGACCGGCGCGATTGCCGCCGTTATGCCGCTCTATCTGAAATCCCACTCCCAGGGCGAGTATGTTTTCGACCATTCCTGGGCGCAGGCCTATGAACAAGCGGGCGGGCGGTATTACCCCAAGCTTCAGTGCGCCTCGCCGTTTTCGCCAGTGACCGGCCCGCGCCTATTGGTTCGCGCTGATACAGACCCTGTCATCGCCAAGCGCACCTTGCTGAGCGGCGCGGTTTCGCTGGCCGAGCGGCTGAATGCGTCATCGGTGCACATCACATTTCCCTCCAAGAATGACTGGGACTTTTTGGGCGAACAGGGCCTGTTACAACGCCAAGACCAGCAATATCACTGGCACAATGCTGGCTATGCGAGCTTTGAGGACTTTCTCGGCGCCCTATCCTCCAACCGCCGCAAAACCATCCGTCGCGAACGGCGCGATGCCCAGGCGGGGCTTGAGATTATTGGACTGACCGGCGAGAGCCTGACCGAACAGGCTTGGGATGCCTTTTACCAATTCTATGAAGACACCGGCGCGCGCAAATGGGGACGACCCTATCTGAATCGGCAGTTTTTTACCCAGCTTGGCCAGACCCTGGGCGACCGGGTCTTGCTGGTCATGGCCAAGCGCGGCGATCGCTTTATTGCCGGGGCCTTGAACCTGGTCGGAGACGATTGCATTTACGGACGCAACTGGGGCGCTGTCGAGGACGTGCCCTTCTTGCATTTCGAGCTATGCTATTATCAGGCCATTGAACACGCCATCCGTCTTGGCCTGCCCAGGGTCGAGGCCGGTGCCCAAGGTCAGCACAAGATTGCCCGGGGCTATTTGCCAGCCGCGGTCTATTCGGCCCATTTTATCGCCGACCAAGCCTTGCGCGAACCTGTGCGCCGCTATCTGGACCAGGAGCGCGCGGCGGTTCAAAATGAGATGGACTGGCTGGCCGAGGAATACTCGCCCTTTAAGGCGGCAATCTGACCCTGTTTAAAGGACCAACCCATGAGCCTGACCGGCAATTATGACGAGGCCAATATCTTTGCCAAGATTATCCGCGGCGAGATACCGGCGGTCAAAATCTATGAAGACGCCGACGTTTTGGCCTTTATGGACGTGTTCCCGCAGTCGCCGGGTCATTGTCTGGTGATCTCCAAGACCGCCAAGGCGCGCAACCTGTTTGACATTGCGCCGCAAGACCTGACCACCCTCATGCTGACTGTGCACAAGGTCGCCAAGGCCGTAGAGCAGGCCCTAAGGCCCGATGGCGTGGTCATTACTCAATTCAATGGCGCGCCGGCCGGTCAGACCGTGTTTCACCTACATGTCCATATCATACCGCGCTATGAGGGCATTGGCCTCAAGGGCCATGCCCATGGTCCAATGGCCGATATGGACGCCTTGAAAGCAACCGCCAGCAAGATTGCAGCGGCGCTCTAGGCTAGGCGGCGGCCTTGCCCAGAACCCCATCGCGTTGGTGCGCCGGGATGGAGTCATAAACCGTCGGGCGGGCAATCTTCAGGCGGGCACGGGCGGCGTCCAAGGGCTCGGCGAACAAGCGCTCGTAATCCTGCCCCGGCAACCAGCCGGCCTTGGTGCCATTACGCCAAGCCTGAAAGACCGCCTTGCCAAACGGCAGGCCGGACTTGGCGCTTTCAAGCTGCAAGGCGGCCCCTGCCCCGATAAAACCAAAACCCAGCGACCGGGTCTGGGCAAACGAGAAGGACACTACACAGGCCTCACCCAGTGCATCAGTCCCATAGCCGCTCAAGACATGCCAGATATCGTGCACATCCCGCAGACGGCGACCATACCAGGCCAAGGGGTGCTGGGCGTCCAGCTCGCCCGATACCTTGCGGCTCTCCTCGGCCAGGCCATAGGCCGTCAGACCGCGCGGAGCGATAAAGTCCTTATAGGCCGCACCGACCGTGCCGGGCGCAAAACTGGCAACCCAATCGCGGTCCTGCAATCGGTCAGCCAGTTCCAGATGCTGATAGGCCTGACGCCCACCCTCTGGCGATTGCAACAGACGTTGATAGCCATTGGGCAATGAGCGACCAGACAGGGCCTGCATGATCACAAACACCTGTTCCGTGTCTTCCTTGTTGGCAATCAGCTTGCGAAAGGCGCGCAGAGCCGCAAGCGGACGCAAACGGAAATCGTGCGGCGCGGCGGCCGGGGCGCTATCCAGATCAATATCCATGGCAAAATCCGCAGCAGACATGGTATTCACTCCCAAAGATGCGACAAACTTGACGCATCCGTCATTTTTGTCAAGAGGCCTTTATTGAGCACGCTTCGCAAACGCTCGATCAATCTTTCCGGCCATGCCACCTCCTTGGCGCTGGAGCCTGAATTCTGGGCGGTGCTTGAGGCCATGGCCAAAGACCAGGACACCAGCCTTGCGGGGCTGATTGGCAAGATCGACCAGGCCAGACCTGGCCAATTGCTCGCCTCCGCCTGCCGCCTCGCCGTGCTGGCTCACCTTCAGGCCCGAGGATAATTTCACCGCAGCCTTCTGGCCAAGCCAAGCTGTGCTACATTCGTTCTCAATTCCGACCCAAGAATCGAGACCCTGACCTTGACCGACCGCCCGCCTGAAACGCCCGCCATGCGCATTAGCGACCTTGCCCGCGTCGATCGCGCACCCGCAGTCGAATCTGGCTTCTATCTCGAAGGGCTAAACACTGAGCAAAAACAGGCGGTTGAAGCGCTGGATGGGCCGGTATTGGTATTGGCCGGCGCAGGCACCGGCAAGACGCGGGTCCTGACCACCCGCCTGACCCACATCCTGACCCAGAACAAGGCCCGGCCTTGGGAGATCTTGGCTGTAACCTTTACCAACAAGGCCGCCCGCGAAATGCGCGAGCGCATCACCCATATGATCGGCCCCCAGGCTGAGGGGCTTCGCTGGCTGGGCACCTTCCATGCCATTGCCGCCCAGATCTTGCGACGGCACCCAGAGCTGGTCGGGCTGAAATCAACCTATACTATTATCGACACCGACGATCAGGAGCGCCTGATCAAACAGGTGCTGGAATCGCAGAACATCGACACCAAGCGCTGGCCGCCTAAGCTGATGTCGGGCCTGATTGATCAGTGGAAGAACCGCGGCTGGACCCCCAAAAAGGTACCCGCAGGCGAAAGCGCCCAGTTTGGCAATAATCAGGGCCAGGCGATTTATGCGCAGTATCAGGACCGATTGCGGGTCCTGAATGCCTGTGATTTTGGCGACCTCTTGCTGCATAATCTGACCCTGTTTACCGAGCACCCGGATGTGCTGGCCGATTTTCAGAGCCGGTTTCGCTATATTCTGGTCGATGAGTATCAAGACACCAATACCGCCCAGTATCTGTGGCTGAGGCTGCTGGCCCAGGCGCGGCAGAATGTCTGCTGTGTGGGTGATGACGATCAGTCCATCTATGGCTGGCGTGGGGCTGAAGTCGATAACATACTGCGGTTTGAGCGTGATTTTCCAGGCGCCACAGTGATCCGGCTGGAGCGCAACTA
>JBIIZD010000045.1:0-21055 GCA_044346445.1 Caulobacteraceae bacterium | reverse complement strand
AATAGCCCTAGGTTAGGGGTCGTCATGAGTACACACGATCACACGCCCCCCGCTGACGGCCTGGCCCATGTTCGCCCTTGGCGGATGATTCAAAGGCGGGTCTCGCGCAAGATCAAGGTCGGTTCGGTCGAGGTTGGAGGCGATGCCCCGATCACGGTCCAGTCCATGACCAATACCCTGACCTCGGACGCGGCCGCCACGATTGATCAGATCCGCCAGCTTGAAGAGGCCGGAGCCGATATTGTCCGCGTATCCTGCCCCGACACAGACTCCACCGCCGCCTTCAAGACCATCGTCAAGGCCACCAAGGTGCCCCTGGTCGCCGACATCCATTTTCACTATAAGCGCGGCATAGAGGCGGCCCAGGCGGGCGCGGCCTGCCTCAGGATCAATCCTGGCAATATCGGCTCGGCTGACCGGGTGCGTGATGTCGTCAATGCGGCCAAGGATCATGGCTGTTCGATCCGCATCGGCGTCAATGCCGGATCGTTGGAGCGCGAGCTTTTGGAACGCTATGGCGAGCCCTGCCCCGAGGCCATGGTCGAGAGCGCGCTCAACCATGCCCGCATACTGCAAGACCATGATTTCCACGAGTTCAAGATCAGCGTCAAAGCCTCGGACGCCTTTTTGACGGTCGCGGCCTATCAGATGCTGGCCGAGGCGATTGACTGCCCGCTGCATCTGGGCGTGACCGAGGCCGGTGCCCTGCGTACCGGAACGGTCAAGTCGGCTATTGGCATGGGCTCGCTGCTTTGGGCCGGGATTGGCGACACGATCCGGGTATCGCTGGCGGCTGATCCGGTCGAGGAGATCAAGGTCGGGTTTGATATTCTAAAATCGCTCGGCCTGCGTCATCGCGGCGTCAATATCATTGCCTGCCCGTCGTGTGCGCGCCAAGGCTTTAACGTGATCAAGACGGTTGAGGCGCTGGAAGAGCGGCTGGCCCATATTGCCACGCCCATGAGCCTGTCGATCATTGGCTGTGTCGTAAACGGACCCGGCGAAGCCCTCTATACCGATATAGGCTTTACCGGCGGCGGCAAGGGGGCGGGCATGGTCTATACGGCGGGCAAGGCCGATCACAAGCTGGATAATGAGCATATGATCGACCATATTGTCGAACTGGTCGAGGCCCGCGCCGCCTTGCTCAAGGCACAGGGCAGCTAGGCCTCATCACTGCCGCTAAAGCGGGCTGTCCATTCGGCGACCTGATCATCCTCGATCTTTTTGAACAAGACCTCCGGCACGGTGACCGCCTGGCCGCGTGGCAGGGCGTCGAGCAGATCGCTGGCCGTCCCAGCCGAGGGCCAAACGCAAGGCCCCGTCTCGCCCACGGCCTGGCCAATCACCGCCGCCGCCGCCGGAATAAACGGCGTCGAGACCTTGGCATAGAGGGCGACCAGATTGATGGCGGTGCGCACAATCATGGCGGCCTTGTCGGTATCGGTCTTGATCACGGTCCAGGGGGCTGCGACCTGCAAATACTCATTGCCCAGCACCCAGAGCGCGCGCAGGGCTTGGGCGGCTTTGCGAAATTCTAGCTGATCCAGATTGCTGGCAATCTCGTCCAGCTGGGCCGACACATTGCGCGCCAGCTCAAATTCCAGCTCGCCCAGCGCCCCGCCGTCTGGCACCACACCGCCAAACTTGGCCTCGTTGAACTTCAAGATGCGGTTGACGAAATTGCCCAGCACATCGGCAAGATCGCGGTTCACCGCTGACTGGAACTGCTCCCAGGTAAAGGCCGTATCGGAGCCTTCGGGCGCATTGGCGATCAGGTACCAGCGCCACAGATCGGACGGCAAGAGCGCCAGCGCCGCATCCATAAACACGCCCCGCCGGCCAGAAGTCGAGAACTTGCCGCCATACCAGTTGAGCCAGTTAAAGGCCTTTAGCGTATCGACCTGTTTCCAGGCCTCGCCAGAGCCGAGCAAGGTGGCCGGAAAGCTGACCGTATGAAAGGCGACATTGTCCTTGCCCATGATCTGGACATAGGTCACATCGTCCGCGCCCTGATCGGTGCGCCACCAGCGTTGCCAGTCGCCGCCCGTCGCTTCGGCCCATTCCTGCGTCGCGCCAATATATTCAATCGGGGCATCGAACCAGACATAAAACACCTTGTCCTCAAAGCCCGGCCGCGCCACCCCGCCGCTCGCCACCGGCACGCCCCAGGACAGGTCGCGGGTAATGCCCCGGTCTATCAAGCCCTCATCCAGATGCTTGAGCGCAATCGAGCGCGCCAGTTGCGGCCAGCCCTGGCGCTTTTCGATCCAGACCCTGAGCTTATCGGCCATCTTGGTCTGGAGCAGATAAAGGTGGCGGGTATCGCGCACCTCGATCTCGCGTGAGCCAGAGATAGTCGAATAGGGATTGATCAGGTCGGTGGGGTCAAGCAGCGCGCCGCAATGATCGCACTGATCGCCCCTCGCTTTTTCAAACCCGCATTTGGGACAGGTGCCCTCGACATAGCGGTCGGGCAAGAAGCGCTTATCCGTGATCGAATAGATCATCTGATCCACCCGCTCCTCGATCAGACCGTTCTCCTCCAGCTTTTGCGCAAAATGCTGGGTCAGGGCGCGGTTCTGGGGCGAGGACGAGCGGCCAAACCAGTCGAAAGACAGGTCAAACTGCGCGGCAATATCCTTTTGAATCTGGTGCTGCTCGGCGCAATAGCTGGCCACATCCTGACCCGCCGCAGTCGCCGCCAGCTCAGCCGGGGTGCCATGCTCGTCGGTAGCACAGATGAACAAGGTCTCATGACCACGCGCCCGCTGGAACCGCGCATAAACATCCGAAGGCAACATCGACCCAGCCAGATTCCCCAAATGCTTGATGCCATTAATATAGGGCAGGGCCGAGGTGATCAGGATACGGGACATAAAGGCCGCCTTAAGCCGCAAACGCAGCACAAAAACCAGTTGAGCCTGCGTCTATAGAGCCCCCGCGCCCGCTGGGCAAATCCAACAGACAATTCTGCCCCCAGACGGTTGCACAACCCGCCCCATTTGCGGCATAAGCCCCACAGCGCCGGTTTAGCTCAGTTGGTAGAGCGCCAGTTTTGTAAACTGGATGTCGCGGGTTCGATTCCTGCAACCGGCACCATTTTTCCCATAACTGTATGTTTTGCGCGGGCGTATCTCACCTCGATCGGTCGGGCGCTATAAATATGCGATTTGGCTTAAGCCACGGATCTAAGGCCGATAAACCAATAACACGTAAAGTTGCACTCTGTTAAACTCGCGCCCATAATTGTCCATTAAAAATATAAAACAGTGTTATATTTTAAAATAAAATATAATTTTATATGTCGCCCTTACTAACCTCACTAATCGTGTGTTAAGCGCCAATTTATACTTAGATTGGGGCTCTAAAATGAACGCTTTACGATTCCACTTGAATAGTTTTTCAACCGAAACATCTTCGATTACTAAAATGTTGCCGCCGAAAGCACGGACAACATCGATGTCCGCCTTGGCCATTGCGCTGATTGCAGCAAGGTTTGTGGTGCCAGGCCCTGTGTCGGCCCAGTCCATTTCCTGCTCGGCAACAAGTTGCAATGTGTCAGGTCTAGCTCAAGGCGAAGTCGGCACAGTTGGCGGTAATGGCGACAATGGCGCAGCCGGTCTCGATGGCGGCCTTGGCGGCCTTGGTCTGGCCGGTGGCAGCGGCGGATCGGGCGCGAACGGCGAGCCTGGCGTGAGTGGCTATACGGGCGGTGCAGCGGGTGCAGACGGTACGGCGGGCACAGTCGGAACGCCTGGGACGGCGGGTGCCGCGGGGACCGTCGGACTGGCTGGCAGCAATGGCGCGGCAGGCGTCGGTGCTGGTGAGGGCCAGGCTGGCATAACCGCGACGAATGCCGATGTGGTTGTAACAAGTAGCGGCGTGGTTCAGGGCGGCGCAGGCGGTAATGCTGGCACGGGCGGCAATGGCGGAATCGGCGGCGCGGGCGGTAGCGGTGGCACGGGTGCCATGGGCGGCTCTGGTGGCAATGGCGGCGCTGGCGGTAACGGCGCTGACGGCGCAGCAGCCCCATACTATACGGCTGGCGGCAAAGGCGGTGACGGCGGCATTGGCGGCACGGGCGGTATCGGCGGTGCCGGTGGCATTGGCGGTCTGGGCGGCATTGGCGGAACGGCTGGCATCGGTGGCTCGGCCGCGGCGGGTGGCGCGGGCATCACGGGAACGGGGCTAAGGCTTCGTAATTCCGGCACCATAACGGGCGGCAATGGCGGCGCATCCGGCAATGCGGGCATCACCGGAACCGCCGGTAGTGATGGCGTGGCAGGCCCCTCAGGCACGACCGGAACGGATGGCAATGGCGGCAATGGCGGCAAGGGTGGCAATGGTGCGCCAGCGATCTTGCCAAACACCAGCGGTGGCCTTGCCGGCCTTGCAGGCCTAGGTGCCAGCGCCATTGGCAACGGCGCGGCGGGTACCAATGGCAGCAATGGTGAACGCGGCTATGGCGGTGACTTTGACATAGTACGCCCCGCCGATGGCGGGCGCGGCGGTAATGCGGGCAATGGCGGTATTGGCGGCCTGCGTGGCCTAGGCGGCATTGGCGGCCCGGACGGCACCGGCGGAGCCGGAGGCCTGGGCGCAATTGGCGGTTCAGCAGCCGACGGCGGCGCTGGCATAGTGCTGAATGGTGCTGGAAACGCGATCTGGAACGAAGGTCAAATCACCGGCGGCGCAGCAGGCAGCGTCGCAAACAATGCTGGAGCCGGGATACAGATTCAGTCCGGCGCAGTGGTAACCGAACTTTACAATATCGGAACCATTAGCGGCGGCGCAGGCCTCAATAGCTATGGCATCCTCAATGATGGCGGCAGCATAGAAAAACTGGCCAATGCCCAGGGCGGCAATGCACCCGCCCTGACCTATTTCGGCGACCTGCCTCAAAACTATACCATCTTGATTACTGGACCCGGCACCTATGGTCAGTTGGCCGTCCAAAGCGCGACCAGTGCGCAGAGCATGACCGTGGGCATCGAGTCCACCGCCGCTCAAGGCCTCTCAACCGGCCAATATGCCAATGTGATTACCGGCGTACATGCCGAAAACATCACCAATGCAGGGTCTGTTTTCAATCTTGCCAACGGGGTCATCGCGACCCTGATCCCCAACCAAGACCCGTCCGCGACCGCTTGGGATGCCCGCATCCTGAACTATGGCGCCGACATTGTTGAGCCACAGCACACCCTATTAGACCGTAATGCATCGGTCCTGCGCGCGCAGATCCGCAATTATGACTGTGAGCGTTTTGCAAGCGCTGGATTGTGCATCGCCTCAGGCATTCGCTACCAGTCGCTCGGTCAGTCGGCAGCGGGCGGCGGCGAGGAAACCACCAGCGGCATCTCCCTAATCATCGCAAAGCAACTGATCAGCAAGCTTCGCCTTGGCGCATTTATTGACTTCGGCAACGACCCGGCAGACGTCGCCAGTATCGATGTCACCAGCCATCACCCAATCCTTGGCGGCTTTATTGGCTATGCCGACCGCCCAGACGGCTCGGGTCTACAGACCAAGATTGCGGCGGCCTATAAGCGCGACGAGGCTAGCTTCACACGCGCCAATATTGTCGGGCCTGGGGGCGATGTTTCTGCCGATAGTGGGTTTGAGACCATTGCCGTGAACGCAATAGCGGGCTGGGGCTTTAGGGCCCCGCATTCAATCTTGATCACCCCCTATCTGGGCTTCACTATGACCGAGGCCAGCCGCCGTGCCTTTAGCGAAGCCCCACAGTCACAAACCGGCCCGGACAATGGTCTCGCCTATGGCCGGTATACGGCAAAGCAGGCCTCGGGCGTGGCGGGCCTGCGCATCAATGCCCAAATATCGTCGCAAGTGACAGGGCACCTCGGCGCGGCAATCGACCATGATTATGCCTATGATCTGAACGCCTTCACCCTGCGCACACCCAGCGGCACTTCAAACTCTGCCAGCACCCTCAAGCCCCGCCAAAACCGCGCCAGCGGATCAGCCGGCCTAGACCTAAGGGTGACCCCAAACAATCACCTGAGCCTGAACAGCTATGTGAGCCAAAGCAATTACGGCCACACCGACGAATACACGGTCGTATTAGCCTATAAGATCGGCCTGTAACCGTCCAAACCGCCCCAACCCCCACGTCGCCAAGCCCCGACGTGGGGGCTATCAGGCTTCGGGCGAGCCCCCTACCCCGCCCGCCGCAGATCAACCCCGTGGCCGTTGGGTCCGTTCTAGCGCCGCCATAGGGCAAGCGTTGAGACGAGGGCAAACGCCGAACAGGATCAGCATGGCATTATAGTCTGCGGGTGGGCGCGGCTGGCGACCTTGGAATCCCTGATCGCTATCGTGCTGGCCTTCCTGTTCGGCCTGGCAATTCGGCGGCGGTTCCAGATCAGTTGAGCCCCCCGCCTCACCTAGCCATAGGCCATCAGCACTTCGTCTAGGGCCTGTTCCAGGTCCATAATGGTGGAGCAATGGGTCAGGCTGGCGCAGAAGGGTTTGTATTGGGGCAGGCAGCTATCGCCGGAGCCCCAGCTGGCGGGGTGTTCGGGGCAGAGCCAGATGACGCGTTTAGCCTTGGCGGCTATGTCCTGAAACGCGCCCAGGCCCGGATCGCCCTTGTTATTGCGGCCATCGCCCAGGATCAGCACCGTGGTGCGCTTGTCGATCAGGCTGTGATACTGGCCGCCCAGGGCCTGAAAGGCGCGGCCATAGTCGGTGCTGCCATTACCCACCTCAGCGACGATTTTTTCCATGGCCGTGTCAAAGGGCAGGCTATCAAGGTCATGGCCGACATCAACAAGCTGGTTGGAAAAGGCAAAGGTCTCCAGATCGGCCACCTTCTCCTTCAAGGCATAGAGCACCAGGAGCAAGAACCGCACATAGCGCGCCACCGAGCCGGACACGTCGCAGACCGCAATAATCTTGGGCTTGTCCTTGCGCTTAGTGTTCCAGATCACGTCAAACGGCACGCCATCATTGCCGGCATTGGCCCTTAGCGTCTTGCGCAGATTAAGCTGGCCGCGATTGCGCACCTTTTTGCGGCGGGCATGTTTGGCCGCCAGCTTCTTGGCCATCTTGGCGATCAGGGGCTTGATCCGCTCCATATCGGCCTTGCTCAAGGCCCCCAGCGCGCGGTCCTGCATCACCTCATTCATAAAGGCATCGGTCGCAGAGCGGCCAAATACCTCAAACCGGGCCTCGGCATGGGCGCGGGCGGCGCGCATCAGGGTCGAGCGGGCCTCGATCAGGGCCTGGGCGCGGGCCTGGCCCTCAGCCGAGCGATCATCCAAGGCCTGCATCAGTTCGGCATTAAGCTTGGCCAGGCCCAGTTCTTCGAGCATGCGCTGAACAAAATACGGCACCTGGGTGGCAAAGCGGATCTGATCGACATCGGCCAGCGCGCCTGCCTTGGCCATGGCCATCGCCATGCGGCTGCCATCGCCAGACTGGGCAAGGCTAAGCAGGTCCATCTCGCCGTCGCCGCCGTCGGACGGGTTGTTGTTGCCCGGCTCCGAACCCTCGCTGCCCGAAGACTCTGTGTCCTGTTCGCCTTCGCCCCTGTCCTGATCAGTCTCTGGGCTGGGCGGCGGAGCAATAGGGGCGCTGGCAAAATAGAGGTCAAACAGGCGCTCATGCAGCGCGGTTTCTTCCTGCGACTTGGCCAGCACAGGGGCGAGGGACAGTTTCAGCCGCGCCCGGTCGCCATAGCCAACCAGCTCCAGCGTTCGGGCCGCATCAATCGCCTCAGTCGTCGAGACCCCGGCCCCGGCCAGCCGCAGGGCGCGGATATAGTTGGTGAGCGTGCGCTCCATCAGGCCGGCACGGCCCCGTCGCTCAAGACCTTGCGCAGCAATTGATCCACCTGACCGCCAACCTCGGCAATATCGCTCTGGCGCTTCAAGATCACATTCAGCGTACCGCGCACCATGACCGGGTCCAGCACATCGGCATGGAGCAAGAGCAAGGTCTTGGCCCAGTCAATCGTCTCGCTGATCGAGGGCAGTTTGCGGATGTTTTCATCGCGCACCAACTGGATAAAGGCCACAAGCTGGGCCAGCAGGCGCTCGGAAATGTCGGGAACGCGCGAGCGTACAATCTGCGCTTCCAGATCGGCATTGGGAAAATCAATATGCAGGTGCAGGCAGCGGCGCTTGAGCGCGTCGCCTAGTTCGCGGGTATTGTTCGAGGTCAGGATCACCAGGGGCGGCACAATCGCCTCAATCGTACCAATCTCGGGCACAGTGACCTGGTAGTCGGACAAGACCTCAAGCAATAGGGCCTCAAACTCCTCGTCGGACTTGTCGATCTCGTCGATCAAAAGTACCGAGCCGCCGGTCTGTTCCATGGCCTTGAGCAAGGGCCGAGGCTCCAGAAATTCGCGCGAAAAAAACAGGTCCTGAAACCCGGCCAGCTTTTCAAACGAGGCTGTCAGACCGTCGGCATCATCGATCAGGTGATGGATTTTTTCCTTTAGAATCTGGGTATAGAGCAGCTGCTTGCCGTATTTCCATTCATACAGGGCCTTGCTCTCGTCCAGGCCCTCATAGCACTGCATCCGCAGTAGCGGAAATTCCATGGACTGGGCTAGCGACCGCGCCAGTTCGGTCTTGCCAACCCCGGCTGGTCCCTCAATCAGTATGGGCTTGCGCAGGTGGTGGGCCAGATAGACCGCCGTCGAGATCGAGACGGTCGAGATATAGCCAACCGACGCCAGCCGCGCACTGACCGCATCGGCGGAGTCAAAACCACTATGAGACACTGAAAGCCCTATCCCGTTTCAAACAAAAAAAGGCCGTCCGCAGGTTCGAGGCGGACGGCCTGGTCTTAGTGCCTAGTTGCGCCAGACAACGCCGGATGTGGCCTCGGCCTCGTCATTGGCCTCATAGCCACGGATCTCGTTCCGGCCAACCACCAGGTGGTGGACCTCGTCTGGACCGTCAGCAATGCGCAAGGTGCGTTGGCCGGCATACATCCGCGCCAAGGGTGTCCATTGCGAGACGCCGGTTGCACCATGCATCTGCATGGCCTGGTCGATAATCTGGCAAACCCGCTCTGGCACCATGGCCTTGACCATATGCACCCAGATGCGCGCTTCGCGATTGCCCAGCACATCCATGGCCTTGGCCGCCTTGAGCACCATCAGGCGCATGGCCTCAATATCGATCCGGGCGCGGCTGATGATCTCGATATTGCCGCCCAGCATGGCCAGCTTGCGACCAAAGGCTTCACGCGACACGCCGCGCTTGACCATCAGGTCCAGAGCCCGTTCGGCCTGACCGATCGAGCGCATGCAGTGGTGGATACGGCCAGGGCCAAGCCGCAATTGCGAAATCTCGAAGCCGCGACCTTCGCCCAACAGCATGTTTTCCTTCGGGACCCGCACATTGTCGAACACGATATGCATGTGGCCATGCGGTGCATCGTCCTCACCAAACACATGCATGGGGCCCATAATCTTGACGCCTGGGGTGTCGATAGGCACAAGAATCTGAGACTGCTGCTGGTGCGCAGGCGCATCGGGGCTGGTCTTGACCATGGTGATCATGATCTTGCAACGCGGATCGCCAGCGCCAGAAATATAGAATTTCTCGCCGTTCATGACCCATTCGTCGCCTTCAAGCACGGCACGCATGCCGACATTCTTGGCGTCCGACGAGGCGCGATCAGGCTCGGTCATGGCAAAGGCCGAACGGATTTCGCCGCTCAGCAAGGGCTTGAGCCACTTTTCCTTTTGCGCAGGCGTTCCGACCCGCTCCAACACTTCCATATTGCCGGTATCGGGCGCCGAGCAGTTCATGGTCTCGGACGCCAGCGAATTCTTGCCAAGCTCAACGGCGATATAGGCATAGTCGAGATTTTTCAGACCCTCGCCGGTTTCGGCGTCGGGCAGGAAGAAGTTCCACAAGCCTTCCTTCTTGGCCTGGTCCTTGGCGGCTTCCAGCACTTCCAACTGACCGGGCGCATAGCTCCAACGATCGGCGCGGCCTTCGCCCAGGCGATGGAACTCAACCGACATCGGCTCAACCGTATCGCGGATGAAGCGCTTAACGTGCTCCAACAAAGGCACGGCGGCCTCAGAAATTCTCAAATCGTTCAGGTCGTCATTGGGATTGAACCCAAACGCGGTACCCTTGCCCCCATCAGATTTTGCCACGATGTTTCCTCTTCCAGTTTCTTATGCGCAGACTTTGCATGAATGGAATGAGTTACGCTAGCCGCTAGGGTGTCAACAAGACCAAATCCACACGCAATAACCTCCCGACGAAGAAATTCGTCAGGAGGCTATGGTATATTTGACTTTCCGGCTGCGGCAGGTCCAGCGGCCGGGCGTCTGGTCTAGGGCTTGGCGACGTGCCAGCGGCCTGCATCAGCAGCTTCGCCCGTCATCTCGCCCGGCGCGGAGTCCTTGCTGAAACGATAGAGCGGACGGCCCTTATAGGCCCATTGCGGCTTGCCATCATCGCGCAAGATGATCGACCAGTCACCGCTGGCAACGGCACCGACCGCAGGGGTCATGGGCATCCAGATACTCGCGCACTGATCATTGCAGTTGGAATAGCCGGTCATGTCCCGGGCATAGGTATAAAGCGCCATGCCATCGGCATCCATCAGCATCGGACCCATGGCCGTCTGGGTGATCTTGGCCGGGCCAGACTCCTGAGCGTGAGCCGCCGAATAGCCAAATGCGGCGAACAAGATCACGGTTGCAATTGTCATACCATTAAGAGCGCGCATTCAGACCTCCTGAACGTTTTAAAGGGTAAGGCTTGGTGGACGCAGATTGCGTCACGCTATTGGACAATGGCCCAGACCCCGTCTGGCTGGCGACAGGCCCGGCCGCTGGCGGCCTGAGGCGCGCCGTCTATATAGACCTGCTGGGTATAGGTGGCGCAGCGAAAGCCGCCCTGGTCATTATAGTAATCGCCCACGCGGAAGTCGCCATAATGGCCATTTTCAGGATTTTCCCATTGCCAATTGCTGTTGGCACGGCCCGAATTGAACCCATTAGAATAGGTCTTATAGGCATAGCTGCGGTCTTGGCAGTCCAGATGTTTGACCAGATTGGCACCCAAGGCCCCGCCGACAATCACGCCTGCCACCGTTGCGCCGGACTTACCACCGCCGCGGCCAATGGCATTGCCCAGCAGGCCGCCGATCAAGGCCCCGGCAATCACGCCGGCTGGATCAGGCGAATTGCGGCACTCCCGATAATAGCTGTCATCATTATAGCTATAGGTCTGGCCATAGCGTTTGCGCCACTGCTGGTTGGGATCACCTGGCCCATAATAGCTGGCCTGGCTTGTCTGATCATTATAAGGCCGCCTTTGGGTTCCGGCCTGATAACCGCTGCGATAACCCGCCTTAAAGGCTGCGTCATAGGGATTGGACGGCTCCGAAGAATTGTAACCGCCCCGCTGCTGTGGCTGGGCCAAGGCGTGTTGAGGCATCAAGCAAGTGGCCCCAAGACTGAGTGAGGCTATAATCGTGACAAGCTGCTTCATGAACAAAAGCTCCAAATAATGCCGCGTCAAATCGTGCCTGGCGGCATGCGGGTGGCCGATCATACTCGTCGTCGTTTTCACTGGGTTGATCTGGATCAGACCGGGCGGCACATTTCCTCGCTCACCCGACCGCCTAGGCCCTGGCGCGCAGGACCAAGGCCCAGGCCCCCACCAGAGCGGCTGTAGCCAAGGCCGCGATCAGGCCTAGGCCCGAAGGAGGCTCGAAGCGAAATAACTGCGCCAAGGGCCCAAGCTGCGTGCTTGCAATCAAGGCCAAGACCGCACCCAGGCCTATGAGCCAGAACATACGCCTGTGTGGCCCGAACAAATCCAGGCCCCGGCCGGCGGAATCGATCAAGGCCAGCACGAGATTGCTCAAGATTAAGGCGATAAAGGCCACAGCCCGGCCCTGGCCTTGGCTCATATGTCCAAGCGTCCAGACATAGAGGCCAAACACCGCGCCAAACGTGCCAAGCCCCTGCAAGAGCGCCGTCAGAATTTGCCGTGCTCCAAACAGCGGCTCGCCAAGCGGGCGGGGCTGCTTTTGCATGGCCAATGGGTCGCCGGGCTCTGCCTCGAACACCACGGCGCACAATGGATCGATCACAAGCTCCAGCAAGACAATATGCATGGGATACAGTAGAGGCGGCATACCCATCACCACCGGCAACAGGGCCAGGCCCGCTATGGGTACATGGATGGCGACCACATAGGTCAGGGCCTTGCGCAGATTGCTGAAAATGCGCCGGCCAAGGGCAATACCGGCCATGATCGCGGCAAAGCCGTCATCCAGAAGGACAATATCCGCCGCCTCGCGCGCGACATCAGTTCCCCTCAGCCCCATGGCAATGCCGATATGTGCCGCCTGCAAGGCCGGCGCATCATTGACCCCGTCGCCGGTCATGGCGATCACCTCGCCGCGCCGCTTAAAAGCTTCAACCAGGGCCAGTTTTTGCTGGGGCTGCACCCGGGCAAACACCCGCACATCGCCAATCTGATCCGCCAGGGTTTCGGGCGCAAATGCCGCCAAGGCCTCGCCGGTGAGAGACCCTGTCTCAGTGTCAATCCCGGCCTGACGCGCGATAGCCATGGCAGTTTGCGGGTAGTCGCCGGTAATCATCACAACCTTGATCCCAGCCCGGCGGGCCGTGGCGATCGCGTCTGGGACCTCGGGTCGGACGGGATCGAGAAAGCCTAAAAACCCGCAAAATAAAAAACGCATGGCCGCAGGGTCGCCAGGCAGGGCCGCTTGCTGCGGCGCGCTGGCCACGGCCAAGACCCGCAACCCCTCGCCCGCCGAGGCCTGCAAGGTCGGCTCAAGGCCTGCGACCGCCTCCGCATTCAGGCGGCACAGGGCAAATATCGCCTCAGGCGCACCCTTTGCCGCTGCCCAAAACCCATGCTCGCTCGAGCCCCAGGCCTGAACCACGGCCAGCCGATCGGTTTGCATGGGCCAGACATGAACCGGATCGGGCCGGGCATGACCCGCCGGTGCGAGCGCCCACAAGGCACGGTCCATAGGGTCCAAGGGCCGGGCGGCGCAGGCCGCCAAGGCTGTGGTCATCAGGGCGGCCAGATCGGGTGGCAAGTCCCCGCTCCCCGGTACAATAGCCTGCTCCTTGGCCCAAAGTCTTGCGACCGTCATGCGATTTTCGGTCAAGGTGCCGGTCTTGTCGACACAGAGCACGCTGGCACCGCCTAGGGCCTCGATCACGGCGGAGCGCCGCACCAGCACTTTCTGCTGTGCCAATCGCCAGGCCCCAAGCGCCATGAATATGGCCAGGACCATGGGAAACTCTTCCGGGATCAAGGATATGGCAATGGTAATCCCGGCCAGCCCCGCCTCGACCCAATTGCCACGCAAGACACCATAGGCCACCACAACGATCAGGCAAAAGACCAGGGCCAAGGCGCTGATCCAGCCGACAAGGCGGCTTGTCGCCTGCTGCAAGGGCGTTGGCGAGCGGTCAATACTGGCCAGGCTGACACCGATCTGACCAAGGGCCGTATGCGCGCCCGTTCGCTCGACCCAGACCAGGCCTTGGCCGCTAACCACCATGGTGCCTGCCGAAAGCCGCGCGGTGTCAAGCGTATTGACCGGGTCAGGATCAAGGCGGCCGCCGCCAGGACCGTCCTGGGATTGCGGCAGGCGAGTGACCGGAGCCGACTCCCCGGTCAATGCAGACTCATCAATATTCAGAACCTCCCCCCCAATCAGCCGCCCGTCGGCGGGTAGTCTTTGCCCCTCGCCCACCAGCAAAAGATCGCCCGGCACAAGCTCGCCTGCGGGTATGGTGACCTCCAGGCCCGCGCGAATGACCCGCGCACTGGGCTGGGCCAGGCTGCGCAGGGCGGCCAGGGCCTTTTCGCTGCGGATTTCCTGAAACAGGACCAGACCTATGGTTGCCACGGCTGCGAGGCTTAGAAACCCGCCCTCGGCCAAGTCACCCACCAGCAGATAAAGCCCCGATGCGGCCAAAAGCAGCATGAACATCGGCTCGCGGACGAGCTCGGCCAGCAATTGCCAACCGTTGCGCGACCTTGCCCGATCCAAAATATTGGCACCAAACCGGACCAACCGCTGTTTGGCTTCAGCCGGATCGAGCCCCTGCATCGGATTAGCCATTTTGGGTCAGGACCTTATGCTTGTCGGCGCAAAGCCCTGCCATGGCACAGTTAACCCCCGCCGCCCTTGATCAACTCGGTCGGTGTCCCAACGTTTTGCGCGAATAACTTGATCCTTGGACCAAAAACAAAGCCGTTACCAAATACGGCTCAAAACGCGCTAAGCCGAGCGCCAATCCGGGTTTAAAGGGACGTAATATCTGCGCGATCCTCACCCCGACAGGCGACACAATCTATGTTTATAAGAAAAATTGTTATTGTCTTTAAACATTATTTAAAGCAAAATTGCAAATTACAGCCAAACTTAGGTAAAAACTATGCTTACGAAAACAGCGTGTCCAGTTTGTAACAACCAAGCATTTCCACTGGATGTAGTCGACTTTAACAAGATTTGCCTGGAATTTCAGGGAAAATTTTTACCTATGTCTGGTATTCCTATTTATTATTTTCACTGCCATAGCTGTTTTTTTACCTTTGCCCCTGAATTTGAAAACTGGACCGACGAAGAATTTATGGAAAAAATCTACAATGATGATTACTTAGATTTAGATCCTGACTATTTAGAATCACGCCCACAATCTAATTTTCAGTTTTTAAAAAGTATTTTTAATGAACAGAAAAATTTTATCAGTCATCTTGATTATGGCGGAGGAAACGGCAGGCTAAGCTTTTTACTAAATGAAGCCGGCTGGAACTCAAAAACATATGATCCATTTCCCGAAAAAACATTAAGTAAAATTGAATTGGGAAAGTATAATTTAATTACAGCTTTTGAAGTATTTGAACATGTTCCAGATGTAAATGTCCTTATGAATAATTTGAAGGAATTAATGGATGATAATTGTATAGTGCTATTTTCAACATTGATATCAGATGGAAACATTAAAATCAATGAGCGTATTCAATGGTGGTACGCATCACCAAGGAACGGTCACATTAGTTTATTTTCCAAAGATTCTCTAAAAACAATTAGCGACAAATATTTACTGAATTTTGGAAGCTTTAACGAAGGCCTTCATTGCTTTTTTGGTCAAGTGCCATTTTGGGCAAGACATATTATCAAATAAGATCCCAACCCTAGGGCCTAGCTTCAGTCTTCAGTGGCCACACTCAAAAGCCTAACGAAGCGGCGATTGGGCACATTGCCGTAGGTGATCTGGACCTTGCGATTGGTCTTGGATGGGAATTAGAGCGCGATACCATTTTCAGTCTGGGCGCTAAGCTTGACCGTGCAAACCTCAGGAACGGCACAGATGCAACTCCCGCCGCCCTTGATCAACTCGACCCTCGACAAATCGCGGCGCTCCTATGAGCAATTTCCAATACAGGCGATGACGCCCCCTGATTTCGATCCCCATCCTTCAATGTTCGTAGTGAATTCATACTAAACCTACTCTATTGGCAGGTAGATTATCGCTTCTGACCTATAATCCCGACAAATTGAGCACCTTGTCTATTGCCAAGTCGGTTTGAAACGTCAAGAAACGCCGCCAGTTTTAATCGGAAAGTGTGGACTCAATGATCGCTTTGAAATCGACTGGGATTGTCGCCGGGGCCTTGGCTCTTGCCATGGGTTTGAGCGGATGCGCGACCCACAAATATGTGGATATAAAGGTCGCTGAGTCCGAAGCCCGGACGAATGCCAGCCTGTCAGACCAAGCCGCCAAGATCGCAGCGCAAGAGGTTCGCCTCAACCAGATTGACCAGACCGCGCGCGACGCCTTGGCCCGCGCCATTGCCGCTGGCAAGTTGGCCGAAGGTAAGTTCGTCTATTCGGTGGTTCTGTCTGACGATGCCACCAAATTTTCGGCCGGCAAGACCACCCTGTCAGCCGAAGCTTTGGCCCGCATGACCGAAGTGGCCGCGCGCCTGAAGTCGGATAATCAGAATGTCTATCTGGAAATCCAGGGCCATACCGACTCAACCGGCTCTGACCAGCGCAATACAGCGGTTGGTCAAGCCCGCGCCGATGCGGTCCGTAACTTCCTCGGCAAGCAGGGCGTTGCCCTGAACCGCATGGCCACGACCTCTTATGGCGAAGGTGCACCCGTCGCCTCGAACAATACCAAGGCTGGCCGCGCTGCAAATCGCCGCGTCGTGATCGTGGTTCTGAAATAAGCCTCAAGCCTCTGGCTGGGTTCTGGCCAGATTTGACAACAGCCTAGCCCAGCGCCCTCACCGGCGCTGGGTTTTTCTTTGCGCCTAATAATGCGCAACCTTGTCTTCGACCGCATGACCGCGAGCCGGGATCAGCATATTACGGTCAAAGGTGCAGACAAGGATTCCGTCCTGGTTCTTGCCAAGCGTGCGGATCGTGACAATGCCTTGGCCGGGCCGCGAGGCGGACTCACGCTTGGCCAGCACCTCGCTCTCGGCATAAAGGGTGTCGCCCGCAAACACCGGGGCGGTGAACTTGACCGCATCCATGCCCAGATTAGCAATCGCCTTTTGGCTGCAATCGGTGACGCTCATCCCGATCAAGAGCGCCAGTGTATAGGGACTGACCACCAGATTACGGCCAAACTCCGAGCCCTTGGCATATTCGGCATCAAAATGGATGGGGTGGGTATTGAGGGTCAGCATGGTGAACAAGTGATTGTCATATTCAGTCACAGTCTTGCCGGGACGGTGCTCATAGACATCACCGATCTGAAAATCCTCAAAATAGCGGCCAAAGGTTTCGCGATAGCGTTGCGGGCCGACCTGTTTCCAGTTCTGTACCATTAGAGCGTCTTTCCATTGTTGGCGCGCGCGGCGCTGTCCAAGACCTGTTGGGCCGAGCGCACCACCGGTCGTTCAATCAGTTTGCCGTCCAGCAAGGCGGCATTGCCCTTGGCAGCGGCAAAAGCATCCAATACGCTTTGCGCCTGCTCAATCTCGCTGAGCGAAGGGGTATAGACCGCATTGACCGCCATCACCTGGGCCGGATGGATACAGGCGCGGCCATGAAATCCCATGGCCTTTGTGCGCTCAGTCTCCCGCTTCAGTCCCACCGCATCCGCCACGTCCAGATAGGGC
The DNA here is from genome assembly GCA_044346445.1 of Caulobacteraceae bacterium. GTDB lineage: Bacteria > Pseudomonadota > Alphaproteobacteria > Caulobacterales > Caulobacteraceae > CAISGS01. Next base: position 3,914 of record JBIIZD010000045.1, on the reverse strand, counting down.
ACATCCAAAAGCCCGACGCCCGAACAGGCACAGGCCACGGCTAGGGTTGAGCGGGCCAAAAACAAAGCGTCCCAGCCCATGTCCGAGCCAATATCAGCGGCATAATCAACCCCGCCAAACAAGACTCCGCCAAGGCCGGGCGCGGCGCAAATCTCCCAAGCGGCCTTGAGCGCCTCAGCCGATTCAATGATCGGCCAAAGCCGCGGGCAGCCTTCGCCTAGCACGCTGCGCAATAGGGCCAGTTCCTGCGCTGTCTCCACCTTGGGCACCATGAGCATGGCCAAGGTGCTGCCTTGTGAAAGCGCCTCGGCCACAGCCAGAACATCGGCCAGTCCGTCTGGGGTGCGCAGACTATTAATCCGAACGGCGCAAGGCGCCGCCGTCTGGGTTTTCAGATAGGCAAGCACAACAGCCCGCGCCTCGGCCTTGGCCTGGGGCACCACCGCATCTTCAAGATCGATACAGACAATATCAGCGCCCGCGCCTTGCGCCTTGGCAAAGCGGTCAGGTCGGCTACCGGGAACAAACAAGAGGGAGCGATACGTCATCAGGCACTCCAGCAAAAAATCTGACCCCTGCAGAAACCACAATCTGCGCCTTGGCAAGCCCATTTGATGCCGAGACTTGGTGCGGCGCGGCGATCCTTAGCCTTTGGGCTGCAAGAATTTGGTTGATCTGATCGCGCCATCTGATCACACAGTCCCGTTGATGACCCAGACCACCGGCCCCATTCGCGTCACCGCCCTTTATCGCTTTGCCCGCTTTAGCGATTGCACCGCCCTGGCAGGGCCGCTTGAGGCCGTCTGTCGGGGGGGCAAGATAAAGGGCACGCTTCTGCTCGCGCCCGAAGGCATTAATGGCACGATTGCCGGGAGCCATGAGGCGATCGAGCAGGTTCTGGCCCATATCCGCACCCTGCCCGGCTGCGCTGCCCTTTCGGTCAAGGACGCCCAAGCCCAGGCCATGCCGTTTTACCGCATGAAGGTGAAGATCAAGCGCGAAATCGTCACCATGGGCCAGCCCGATATTGATCCCCTAAGCGATGTCGGCACCTATATCGCGCCAAAGGACTGGAACGCCCTGATCTCTGAGCCCGGCACCATCGTGATCGATACCCGCAATGATTACGAGGTCGGGATCGGTACCTTTGCTGGCGCGATCAATCCCAACACCCAAAGCTTTCGCGATTTTCCAGACTGGTTCCGAAGCCAGCGCCAAGACCTCCTAGCCAACCAGCCCAAGCCCAAGATCGCCATGTTCTGCACCGGCGGCATACGCTGCGAAAAGGCCACGGCGTTTTTGAAGGCCGAGGGGCTGGACGCGGTTTATCACCTCGATGGCGGCATATTGAAATATCTGGAAACCGTGCCCGAGGCCGACAGCCTGTGGCAGGGCGAGTGTTTTGTCTTTGACCAGCGCGTCGCCGTTACCCATGGCCTAGCCCAAGGCACGCACAGCCAATGCTTTGCTTGCCGCATGCCCTTGAGCCCCGAAGACATGGCCTCACCCCATTATATCGTCGGCGAGTCCTGCCCACACTGTTTTGAGACTCGCGACGAAGCCAGCCGCGCCCGCTATGCCGAACGCCATCGACAAGAAGCCCTCGCCACAGAGCGCGGCGTTGCGCATTTGGGGGCAATAGGGCCAGACGAGGACTAGATTGGGGGCGAGACCTAACTCCACTGCATCCGATGGTCAATTCTGGCGGCACCAAGCAATGGACACTACACGGGGCATTTCTGCCTATGACGTTAGACCGTGTGATATGGTGTACACGGCAGTGATGAAAAGTGTTCACCGGCACATTCCAATAGACTGACATCGCATCATGCATCGGGCTACCATAATCGGAAACACAGCGTGTAAAATTCTGTGAAAGCCAGATAACTACACGCTGTGTTTTTCGTGTAACGCCTCTCTACGAGACGACCTATCTACCCTTCTTCTCGTCTTGGGAAAGTACAGACGCTGCCAGCTTTTTGGCTTCGGCTTGAGTGGCTTTTTTGCTTCCGCTCAAGATTTTACCGGCGAGCGAGGATGTGGCGCTCGAAGATTGCTTCTTAGGCGGAGGCGGAGGGAGCGGTTTTTTTGCCATGATATAAAGCTTTCTTTATCTGTGGACAAACTTGCAGTCTATTGATAAACAAAAGGGCCGTGGCGCATACGAAAATGCACCACGGCAGGTTAAGGCTCTATAATAAGAGCAAGGGTATTGGCGGCTGGAACCGCTTACAACCCAACTGATGGTTTAACATCACTTACTCCTTTCTGCAGGGAATCCACTCCCTGCTTCAATGCACACACGTGACCTCTATCTCTGCCTTGCGGCGGCGGTAGAGGTGTCGACTCCGACACGCTTCAAAATACCATATTGCAGATTCCATACAAGCTCCGTATCTTTCAGTGTGGCCTTTTCGTGTGGAATTAGAACAAAGGTGGATTTTATGGACCGCGCGCTCACGAACGCAGAGAACAAGATCGCTGAATGCGATAAAGAGATTTCTGAAAAAACAATAACAATTTCAATGCTTAACGACGATATAGCACGCATAAAAGAAGAACGTGAGCGTGTCGTGCAATTTGTCGCAACGTGGTATGAAATGATGGGAATTCCTAACCCCAGCTCCGTACACACCGTGATAAGCGGGGGAAAATCAGATTTAGAATCTAGAATCACGCGCCCCAAAAACCCTGGCCGCGAATCGGTAGCCAACGCGGTCATCGAATTCATTCGACAAATAGGTCGCCCTGTTTCTCGCACAGAAGCACACGAAGCCTTGATTGCTAGAGGTATACACCTTCAGGGAAAAGACCCTGAGATGATACTAAGCACCATGCTTTGGCGATCAAAGGATCGCATCGTACGCCTTCCAGGATTTGGCTACTGGCCCGCGAAATATGCTCATCCAAGCTCCGGATACAATCCGGTATTTGATGACCTCATCGGTGTGGCAGCCGACGAGCCCGAAGAGGCCATCGAGGCGGAAGACCACGACTGACTTTTGAAGTCGTGGATATAGTTTAAAGTCTAAGATGTTCGCGTATGCCGATGAATCGAACTCGCGTGAACACAAGTTACTTGCGTGCCCGCCGCAAAGAGACAGGCATGATGACTCTAATCGGTTATGATTATGAATGGACTCGGCACCCAATGCCTTGCGGCTTTGGCGATCTGGTGCGCAAGGCACCTTATCTTTCCGGTGGCGTAATCATGCTGATCGGGGTCTATCTTGGCATCAATGGACTGGTGCACCTGTTGGGCTAGGGCTAGGGCCCAGCGCGCCCAGACTTTGGATGGAGGCTGAGATGAGCGTCGAAACCGTCAGACGAGAACTGCATGAGGCCGAAGAGCGCCTGCTCAAGGAGCTAAGGTCGGTTCGGCGCGGCGCGCGGCGCATCGATATGCACACCAGCCCCAAACCGTCCCTGACCCTTGGCCAAAGGATTGCCGATCAGGTCGCCGCGACCATGGGCTCTTGGCGCTTTATTATTATTCAGTCGACTATTCTATTGATGTGGATTGGGCTGAATATCACCGCCTATGTCAATCACTGGGACCCCTATCCCTTCATCCTGCTCAATCTGGCCCTGTCATTTCAGGCCGCCTATGCGGCGCCCTTCATCATGATGAGCCAAAACCGCCAGCAAGATATTGACCGGCGCGAGGCCGAAAACGATCACCAGATCAATATCAAGGCCGAGTTGGAGATCGAGCTTTTGCATCAGAAAATCGACCAGCTCCGCGAGAAGGAATTGCTGACCATGGCCCAGGCGATCAGCGATCTAACCCAGATGCTTCAAGCCGAACGCGCCAAGACGTGATCGATCACGCCCTGATCCACTGATCCAGATCAAGGCGCGCCAAGCCCAAATAACGGCCTATCAAGTTATTGTTTTTCCAGCTTCGCACGGAC
>JBIIZD010000044.1:0-21075 GCA_044346445.1 Caulobacteraceae bacterium | reverse complement strand
CATCATTCACGCGGCATGGCTGCGTCAGGCTTTCGCCCATTGCGCAAGATTCCCCACTGCTGCCTCCCGTAGGAGTTTGGGCCGTGTCTCAGTCCCAATGTGGCTGATCATCCTCTCAGACCAGCTATGGATCGCAGGCTTGGTGAGCCTTTACCTCACCAACTACCTAATCCAACGCGGGCCGCTCCAATGGCAATAAATCTTTCCCCCCTCCCTCGCTAAAGAAAGGGGGCTTATCCGGTATTAGCACAAGTTTCCCTGTGTTGTTCCGAACCAAAGGGCACGTTCCCACGTGTTACTCACCCGTCCGCCACTAACCCCGAAGGGTCCGTTCGACTTGCATGTGTTAGGCCTGCCGCCAGCGTTCGCTCTGAGCCAGGATCAAACTCTCAGGTTGAGTTGACCGCTAACTAAAGCTTCTTTTGAACTAACCCCCTACAGAAATAGGAGACCCAGTTCGTAATCGGCATTTAAGTTGCATAGTATCTTGACGAGTTCCCAATAAAAACCAGCTCCAAACCCCCAGAGGCAAAACCCCCGAAAGCCCAAAACCAATCTCATGGTGTCTTCAAGAGACCGCAAACATGTCAGCGTTCAAGTAGGCCTATAGCCTACGCCAGAACACCGCCGCCTGCGTTTCTCTTTCCAATTCAACAATGTCAAAGACCAAAACCGGAAAACCCCGGCCCCACTGTTTAACGCCGGTGAGCGGCGGAGGGCGGGTTCTAGTCGCCCTCAAAACCTAAGTCAACCAACAAATCTAAACCTTTTGAAAAACACCCAAGCCAAAAAAATGGCCCAAACCCTCAACAAAAAACCGCCCCCAAGGCCGGCACAAAAGCACCACCCCCAAAAACACAAACCCATCGGCTGAGACGCGGAGACTAGTCAAAAACGCCACGGATATCAAGGAATAAAAGAATTTTTCCAAATACCCGAACCGTTCAGGTGTCCCCGAAGCGAGGGGCGCTTGTAGGCGGCACACGGAAGGTTAGCAAGCACCATCTGCATGTTTTTTGCGCGCGCCCTGCACAATTGGCCAGCACCCCGCCAGGGCGGGTTTAGTCGCCGCGCCCAAAGAGGACTAGGCAATTGCGTGCCTAGCCCACCGGCCGCGCCTGCCCATGGCAAAAGCCTGTGCAAGAAAAACACAGTTTGACAAAAATATGACGATTTTGGCGGTTTTGATTACAAAATCTCTAGCAGACTCACATCCAAACCTTATCAAGAGGACATCAGCGCACCCTCTGGTGGGTCGCTCATTGGGGGATATTCCATGACCAAGCGCAGTATGCGTGCTTTTCGAACCTTGATATTGTCTGGCACCGCCTTGAGCGTGCTCAGCACCGCTGGCATGGCAAGCGCCGAAACCGCCGCTGGCGCTAATGAGGGCGCGATTGATCAGATCGTTGTCACAGCCCGCAAACGCGAGGAACAGGTCAAGGACGTCCCCGGCTCGGTCACGGTCATGTCCGGTCGAGGCCTTGAGGCCGCCAGCTCCGGCGGCCTGGATATCAGCTTCTTATCCGCGCGCGTACCGAGCCTGGTGGTGGAGTCCTCGTTTGGGCGCACCTTTCCGCGCTTTTATATCCGCGGCCTTGGCAATACTGATTTTGATCTGAACGCCTCCCAGCCGGTATCGCTGGTCTATGATGATGTGGTCTATGAAAACCCGATCCTGAAGGGCTTTCCGGTGTTTGACGTCAAGGGCATTGAAGTCCTGCGTGGGCCTCAGGGCACACTGTTTGGCCGCAATACGCCCGCAGGCGTCGTTAAGTTTGACAGCGTTCGTCCGAGCGACACGTTTGGCGGCTATGCCAAGCTTGGTTTGCGCTCCTTTAATGGCACAGATTTTGAAGCCGCTATCGGCGGGCCCTTGGCCCCCGGCTGGTCCGCGCGCGCTTCAGTCCTGTCCCAGACCCAGGGCGATTGGGTGACCAATGCCAAGCTGGGCGGCGGCAAGACCCTTGGCGATTATCGCGATCAGGCCGGGCGGGTACAGCTTCGTTATGAAGACACAACGATTGATGCCAATCTGAACCTGCATGGCCGCAAGCTGCGCGGCACGTCCCAGCTGTTCCGCGCCAATATCATCAAGCCTGGCACCAATGGTTTCGTTGCCGGGTTTGATCCTGAAAAAGTCTATTATGATGGCGGCGCGGGCAATAATCAGACGCTTGAGACCTATGGTGCCACGGCCAATGTCACCTATGATTTGGGCGGCCTGACCCTGACCTCGGTTACCGGTTATGAGCACGCCAAATTCTATGGCCGCGGCGATATTGATGGCGGCTTTGGCGCCTCCTATGCCCCGCCCTATGGTCCAGGCTTTATTCCGTTCAGCTCCGAGACCGCCGATGCGGTAGACGGGCTTAGCCAGTTCAGCCAGGAAATTCGCCTATCCAACAGCGCCAAGGACAAGCTCTATTGGCAGGTCGGGGCCTATAGCTTTAACGAGACCGTCAAGATCTCGTCCTACAGCTTTGATAGCCTGTTTGGCGCGGGCCAAAACGGCTATGCCAATCAAAAGCAGGACACCACGGCCTGGGCCCTGTTTGGATCGGCGACCTATAAGCCAAGCGATAATCTGACCCTGACCGGGGGCCTGCGCTATTCGGACGATTCCAAGGACTTTTCCGGGTATCGCAAGACCAGCCCGGTCGGCGGCGGTGCCTTGCCGACCGTCAAGAAGAGCGTCGGCGACTCGGCGGTGAGCTGGGATGTATCGGCCGTTTACGAGGTTACGCCGGATGCCAATGTCTATGGCCGGATTGCCCGGGGCTTTCGCGCACCTAGCCTGCAGGGCCGGCTCTTGTTCGGCGATGTGGTCACGACCGCGCGGTCAGAATTTGTCACCTCGTACGAAGCCGGAGTCAAATCGACCCTTTTGGATCGCAAGCTGCGGCTGGATGCCTCAACCTTCTATTATGAGATCAAGAACCAGCAACTGACGGCCATTGGCGGCGCTGGCAATTTCAACCAATTGCTCAATGCCAAAAAAGGCGAGGGCTATGGCTTTGAAATCGAGTCTGAGCTGCGTCCAATCGAGCGCCTGGCCCTGACGGCGGCGGTTTCCTATAACCATACCGAGATCAAGGATGCCAATCTGACGGTTGGGCCTTGCGGGGGCGGCTGCACGGTCACCGACCCGGTTGTCGGCGGCGCGGCCAAGATCAATGGCAATAGCTTTCCCAATGCGCCGGAATGGATCATCGACCTGACCGCCCGCTACAGCTATCCGCTGGCCTCGGGCGGCGAGGTGTTTGTCTATACCGACTGGGCCTATAAGGGCCAGACCAACTTCTTCCTCTATACGTCCAAGGAATATGTCGTGGACGGCTATTGGGAAGGCGGCGTGCGCACCGGCTATGTCACCGCAGACGGCAAGACCGAATTCACCGTCTATGGCCGCAATATCACCGACGAGGTTCGGCTGGTTGGCGGTGTTGATTTCAATAATCTGACCGGCTTTATCAATCCGCCCCGGGTCTGGGGCGCAGAAATCAAGCTGCGTTACTAGTTGGATCAGGAGGGGGTCGTCGATGGGCGGCCCCCTATCCCCAACCCCCAACCCCTCCTTCCCCGCGAAGGCGGAAGAAAGGTTTGTGCAAAATCCCCTTCCCCCGAGAGGGAGATTTAGCGGTCTTTAGCCAACTAGGCCCATTGGCTGGCCCTGGTCGTTTCCAGCCGACTCGACTTCGCCCTGGGGCCGCACGACGGCTTGGGCTGCGGCGCGGATATGGCAGCGCATGACCGAGCTGGCCCAGTCGGCATCGCGCGCTTCGAAGGCTTCAACCAGTTCGCGGTGATGATGCAAGGACCGGCTCAGCTCACTTTCCGAATATCTTGCAAGCGTGCGTAGGATCAGCGGCACCTCGACCACCAAGGTTGCCATGGCCGACAGGCGCGGGCTGTCGGCGGCGTCCATAATGATCCGGTGAAACTCACTATTGGCGGCTGTATAGACATCATAGAGCCTGGTTTGTCTGCGCTGCAGGGCCTGGGCCACGGCCTCCTCCATCTGGCTGGCGAGGACCTTCAGCCTTGCAATCGCTGATGATTCCAAGCGTTCGGCAGCGCGGCCGGCGGCATGGCTTTCGATCATGGCGCGCAGGGCATAAATTTCTTGCAGCTCGGTCTCGCCAATCTCAGTGACCTGAGCGCCTTGATGCGGCGTCAGCACCACCAGGCCCTCCAAGGCCAGACGCCGGAGCGCCTCGCGCACGGGGGTGCGAGACACGCCGCAAATATCGGTTAATTCCTCTTCCTTAAGGCGTTCGCCGGGTATGAACCGCCCTTCTAGGATGAGGCTTCGGATCGCTTTATAGGCTAGCGCGCTTGCGGTCGACAAAACATACTCCCAACTAGGCTTAGGCGCGGGTCAAACTTGACGACCCATGGATTTGTATACAAGAATATCACGCTCACGATAAATCGAGCCGGTTTTTCATTAATCCAGCCTTGATTGGCGCAAGATCGCATACAATTCAAAAACAAATAACCAACAGAGGGGAAGTTTACATGAAGACATCGTTTAAGTCAGTGGCCATAGGCGGGGTTTCGCTGATGGCCATGGCAACCGCCGGTCTAGCCCAGGCCCAGACGGCGACCGCGCCCGCTTCCGGCGGGATCGAAGAAATCGTCGTCACTGCGCGTCAACGCTCTGAAAACCTTAAGGACGTTCCAGCGGCAGTTTCAGCCTTGACGGCCTCGACCCTGAAGGCCGCTGGCGTTCAGCGCGCTCAGGATTTTGTCGCCCTGGTTCCCGGCGTCAGCCTGGTTCAGGCGGCTGAACAAGGCGATGCCCAGGTCAATATCCGCGGCGTCAATAGCGCACGCGATGCCCAAGCCTCGTTCGCCTTTGTCGTCGATGGCGTGCAGATGGCCAATCCCGGTGCCTTCAACCGTGAATTCACAGACCTTCGCCAGATTGAAATCGTCAAGGGCCCACAAGGCGCTGTCTATGGCCGTAATGCCGCCGCGGGCGCCATTATCGTCACCACAGAAAAGCCCGGCCAGACCTTGGAAGGCTCAGCCAGCGTTGCGGTTGGCAATAATAACACGGTTACAACCAAGGCCCGCATTGCTGGCCCGCTAAGCGACAAGATTGCCGCCAGCTTTTCTGCCGACACGCGCAGCACCGACGGCTTTTATGACAATACACTGGGCAAGGGTTCGCTCGACAGCTTTGACGGCTATAATCTCAATGGCCGCATTGTTGCCGAGATCAGCGACAAGACCGAGATTGATCTGAAGGCCCGCTATGGCCAACTGGATGCCGGCTCGATCGCCTATAATGCCGTGTTCGCCCTGCCAAATTTCGCCGGTGCCTTTAGCGCGCCGACGTTTTTCGAGGACGTCAATAAGCACAAGTTCCTGTTCCAGAACAATATCGAACACACCAATCATCAGGAAAGCTTGGAATTGTCGGGCAAGTTTGATCACGATCTGGGCTTTGCCAACCTGACCGGTTGGGCGCTCTATTCCGACATCAAGAATGACCTGCTGGCCGACGGCACCGCCGCCTCATTCGGCTTCTTTAATGCTGAACCAACCTGTCAGGCGTCCTTCGCCGCCCAGTCGGGATCAACCAAGCTGCCAGCCCCGACCTATTTCGGTGCCAATCTTGGCGGCTCCTTCTTTGGCCCCTATACGCCCCTGACCTGCGACGGCTATCAGTATCAGCGCCGCAACCAGAAGGACACGAGCGCCGAGCTTCGCATCAGCTCCAAGTCCGGCGGGCCATTGCGCTGGCTGGCTGGCATTTACGCCCTGAAGATTGACCGTGAAGTTGGCGTTGCGGCCGGCATCGATTCAGGCGGCACGCCCCCGGGCTCGCTCTATGTGGCCGCAGGCCGACCCTATGCCACAGAGCAATTGCTGTGGGACAATTTCAAGTCCAATGTCAGTTCGGTCTTTGGCCAGGTGGCCTATGACATCGTGCCAAGCATCGAAGGCTCCTTGGCTCTGCGTTATGACCGCGAAGAGCGTAAGGTCCATAATCTGGTGCCCGCAAGCGCGCGCAGTACCTATATCACGCCCGGCCAGCCTCTTAACCCGGGCCTGATCGGCCCCGGCGGTGCGTTCTTGTCCAGCATTGCCGATCGCAGCAAGACCTATGATCAGGTCCAGCCCAAGATTGGCCTGCGTTGGACGGTCAATGACCAATGGAGCCTCTATACGGACTGGGGCGTTGGCTTCAAATCCGGCGGCTTTAACAATCAAGGCAGCAAGGCCACGGTGGACGCCTATATCAATACCCGCCGCACTGCGGCTGGTTTTGATACGGTCAAGATCACGGACGATTTCAATAAGGAAGTCTCCAGCGCCTTTGAGGTCGGGGCCAAGGCCCGCCTGTTCGATGGTCGCCTGACCCTTGACGGCACGCTCTATGACACCTCAGTCAAGAATATGCAGTTCTTTGAATTCTTTGTTGGACCGTTCGGCCTGCTGCGCGTGGTTTCTAATATTGACCGCGTCAAGATCCAGGGCGCGGAACTGGGTGCCCGCTGGAAGGCGACAGATGACCTGACCTTCGAGGCCTCCGGTGCCATCACCGATTCCAAGATCAAGAAGAACGCGGTGCGGACCGATACAGTGGGCAACAAGTCGCCCTATACGCCCGATTATACTTATAATCTGGCGGTCCAGTACAATAAGACCGTTATGAGCGATTATAACCTGACCGCACGGGCCGATGTGCGCACCACCGGCCCAACCTGGTTCCATGTCGTTCAGGACCAGACCGCGCCAACCGTGTTTGAAGGCTTTCCGGGCCTAGCAAACTTCGCACGGGCCGATTATTCCCGCACCCAGCGTGATGCCTTCACGACCGTTGATTTGCGCGTCGGTGTTGAGCGGGGCGGCTGGACGGTGACGGCCTTTGGTCAGAACGTCTTTGACGAGAAGTATCTGTCTGAAGTCATTCCGGCACCGGAATTTGGTGGCTCCTTCGCCACCCCCGGCAGCGGCGCATCCTATGGCGTCGAGGTCGGCGTGAAGTTCTAAACCAAACAAGGCTTCAGGCCGGGCAACCGGTCTGAAGCCACTTGATATGCAAAACCCCTTCGGTCATCTGGCCGGAGGGGTTTTTGTTTGGGCCGGTCGTATCAAGACCTCGCGTCTAGGCCGCCGCCGGAAACACCCCGGCCTTGCCCAGCATACCCGGCAGGGCCTTGCCGCCCAGCACACCGCCCAGCCAGTCGGCGGTCTCGATCAGGGCGGGCAGGTCATAGCCGGTGGCAATGCCCATGCGCTCGAGCATATAGACCGTGTCCTCGGTCGGGATATTGCCGGTCGCGGCGGGGGCAAACGGACAGCCGCCAATCCCGCCAATCGAGGTATCCAGCGCCATGGCCCCGGCCCGCACCGCCGCATAGGCATTGGCCAAGCCGGTATTGCGGGTATTGTGAAAGTGACAGCGTATGCGCACGCCCGGGCTTGCGGCCTTGGCCAGACCAATGCGCCGCTCAACCGCCACCGGATCGCCAACCCCAATCGTATCGGCCAGTGCAATTTCCGACACGCCCATGGCATAGGCAGCGGCGGCCAGACGCGAAATCTGGGCCTCATCCACCTCGCCCTCAAACGGACAACCAAACGCCGCCCCGATCGTGACGCCAAAGCTTAAGCCCTCCGCCTTGGCAATCACGGCGGTCTGGGCAATCTGTTCCAGGGTCTGGGCGATGGAGACGCCCTGATTGCGCTGGTTAAAGGTCTCGGACGCCACCACGACAAAATTGACCTCATCGACGCCAGCCTCCAGCGCCCGGTCAAAGCCGCGCTGGTTCAAGACAAGGCCGATCAGGCTAACGCCCTGCCCGCGCAAATCGTCTTCGGTCCGCAGGATCGCCATGACCTCGGCGGCATCGGCCATCTGGGGTACGCGCTGCGGATTGACGAAACTGACCGCCTCGATCCGGCGCGCACCGGCAGCGACCGAGCGCCGGATCAGTTGCACCTTGTCAGCGGTCGAAATGAGTGTTTTTTCGTTTTGCAGGCCATCGCGTGCAGAAACTTCGATAATATCGATCTTGGCAGGCAGCATGGCGGTTCTCGTATACAAGATTAAGCAGATGCGGACGATTGACTTGGGATAATAGGCTCTTCAATATCGTTTTGCATACAATTTTAGATTTTTACCTGATCCGCCGCCGGGGTGAGACGGGATTTCTTCGGCCCCAGACGGGCCAAAACACATAAGGAAGGTGGGAATGTCCTACAGGCTTGGAGTCGATGTCGGAGGAACCTTTACGGATCTTCTTTTGCTCGACGAGAAAACCGGCAGTTTTTGGCGTCACAAGACGCCCTCAACGCCCCATGACAGTTCCGAAGGCGTGATGATCGGGGTCGAGGCGATTTGCGCCAAGGCCTCTATCAAGCCTGCCGATGTCGATATCTTCCTGCACGGCACCACGGTGGCGACCAATGCCGTGCTCGAAGGCAAGGGCGCGCGGGTTGGCCTGGTGACCACAGAAGGTTATCGCCAAACCATGCAGATTGCCCGGTCGCTCGTGCCCGGCGGTTTGGCGGCCTGGATTGTCTGGCCAAAGCCTGAGCCCATGGCCAAGCTGGAAGACACGGTCGAGATTGAGGGCCGCATTGACGCTCAGGGCCAAGAAATCCGCCCGCTCAATGATGCCGATATCCGCGCCAAGCTAAATGTGCTCAAGGCCCAGGGCGTTGAGGCGATCACCGTCTCCTTGATGAATGCCTATCTCAATGGCGCGCACGAGAGCCGGGTTGCGGCGCTTGCCGCAGAAGTCCTGCCCGGCGTGCCCGTGTCCTTGTCGCACATCGTCCTGCCTGAAATGCAAGAATATGAGCGCACCTTGACCACGGTTGCCAATGCCGCGGTGCGGCCCGTCGTGGGGCGCTATGTGCGCAATCTGCGCGAAAAGCTGCGCGGCCTGAACATGCAGGGCCGGATTGCCTTGCTGCGGTCTGATGGCGGCCTGATGTCTTCGGAAAAGTCCGAAGAACACCCCGTCAGCCTACTCATGAGCGGCCCAGCGGGCGGCGTTGCTGGCGCGATCTGGGTGGCGCGCAATTCAGGCTTGAAGAATATCCTCACCCTTGATGTTGGCGGCACCTCGACCGATGTGGCCCTGATTGAAAACGGCGAGCCACGCCGGGTGCGTACCACCGATGTTGGCCATTTGACGGTCCGCGCCTCTTCGCTGGACGTGAAAACGGTCGGCGCTGGCGGCGGCTCGATCGCCAAGGTGCCTGAACTGACCCGCGCCCTTCGCGTTGGTCCAGAATCGGCCGGTGCTAATCCTGGCCCCGCAGCCTACGGCAAGGGCGGACTGGTTCCAACCGTGACAGATGCCAATGTGGTTTTGGGCTATCTGCCCGAAAACCTGCTTGGCGGCACTTTTAAGCTTGATCGCGAAGCGGCCCGCACGGCGGTTCAGACCGTGGCCGATGCCCTAGGGATTGGCCTTTATGAGGCCGCGCGCGGCATTATCGATATTGTGAACGAGAACATGTTCGGTGCCCTGCGCATGATCTCGGTTCAGCAGGGCTATGACCCGCGTGACTTCGCCCTGATGGGCTTTGGCGGCGCGGGCCCCTTGCATGCCAATGCGGTGGGCAAGCTGATGGGCTCCTGGCCGGTGGTTTCGCCCGTATCGCCCGGCGTGCTCTGCGCGCTTGGTGATGCCACGACCCGCATGCGCACCGAGACCGCACGCTCCTTGTCCAAGCGCCTGTCCGATACCAGCGAGGCCGATGTGGCCAAGATGCTGAAAGACATGGCTGCCCAGACCCGGGCCGAGCTGGTTGCCAATGGCGTGCCCGAAGCCGATGTCACCGTCGCCTTTGAAATCGATGTCCGCTATCACGGCCAAGCCTTTGAAGTGCCGATGACCGTCAGCCTCGACGGCTTTGAAACCGGCGGCCTGACCCGACTTGCGGCAGAATTTGACGAAGAGCATCGGCGCCTATTCACCTTCAATATGGATGCCGAGCACGAGTTTGTTAACTTGCGCGCTGTGGCCATGGGCAAGGTGCAAGAGGTTCCAGCCCTGAAAATCCCCGTTGGCGATGGCAATCCGATTGCGGCCAAGATCCGTGACCATGAGGTCTGGGTCGATGGTGGGCTTCAGCCAGCTGTTATCTATGACCGGTCCTTGCTGCGTGCAGGCGACCGCATCCCCGGTCCGGCGATTGTCGTCGAGATGGACTCAACCACCCTGGTTCTGCCGGGATGCGAGGCCCTCGTCGATCCCTTCGGCACCATCCTGATCACGCCTGTTTGAGAGGGCAGATCCATGACCGCGACCATTATTGAAACCAATTCCACCCCGTTCAAGGCGGTTACCGTTGATCCGGTGACCCTGGACATTCTCGAAAACGCCCTGCGCAATGCGCGGGTCGAGATGGATGCCACCTTGTTCCGCACCGCCCTGTCGCCCGGTATCCGGGAACAGGGCGACGCCTTCCCCCTGATTGCCGATCGCAATGGCAAGATGGTGGTGGGCCAGTTCGGCTCGTTTATTGACGGCTTTTTGCGGCTCTATCAGGGCGAGATCGAAGAGGGGGACGTGATCCTGCTCAATGATCCCTATTCCTGCGAAGGCGCGATCAGCCACACCTCCGACCAGCTGGTGATTGCCCCCATCTTCCATAAGGGCCGTCTGGTTGCCTGGTCAGCCATGTTTGGTCACATGACCGATGTTGGCGGTAAGGTGCCCGGAAGCCTGCCCACCGATGCGGCCTCGATCTTCGAAGAGGGCCTGCGCATGCCGCCGGTCAAGCTCTATCGCAAGGGCGCGCTGCAAAGCGATATTCTGGCCATTGCCGCGCACCAGTCGCGTATGCCCGAATGGTATAAGGCCGACCTGCACGCCATTGTCGCCGCCTGCCGGGTGGCTGGCCGCCGGGTTGTGGAATTGTGCGAGCGGTTTGGCGAGGATGTGTTCACCTCGTCCCTGACCGAGCTTTTGGCTCGCAACCACCGCGCCATGGGCCAACTTATGGCCATGTCTATCGGCGAGGAAAAGGTCAGTTTCGAAGACTTTATCTGCGACGACGGCAAGGGCGCTGGCCCTTTCAAGATCAAGTGCACCATGTGGCGCGAAGGCTCCAAGGTCATTTTGGACTTTGACGGCACGGACCCCCAGTCCGACAGCTCGATCAATTTCTATTTGAACGAGAACATGTTCAAGATGTTCTTTGGCATCTATATGATCATGGTGTTTGACCCACAGGTCATGTTCAATGACGGCTTTTATGACCTGGTGGATGTGCGCATCCCCGAAGGCTCCTTGCTAAAGCCCAAATTCCCCGCCGCCCTGTCTTGCCGCACCCATGCCCTGGGCCGGATTTTTGACGTGCTGGGTGCGCTTTTGGGCCAAAAGACGCCAGAATTTCTTTGCGCTGCGGGCTTCTCGTCCTCGCCGCACCTGATGTTCTCGGGCTTTGACGGCAAGGGCGAATGGTTCCAGCTGTTCCAGATCGGCTTTGGCGGCATTCCCGGCCGTCCGTTCGGCGACGGAGCTGATGGTCACTCCTTGTGGCCCGGCTTTACCAATGTGCCGAACGAGTTCCTTGAGCGCTATTTCCCCATGGTGATCGAGCGTTATGAAAGCGTCGCTGACAGTGGCGGCGCAGGCCGGTTCCGCGGCGGTAACGGCATTCACATGACCTACCGCTTCTTGGAATCGGGCACGATTGCCATTCATGATGACCGCTGGTTCATCCCGCCTTGGGGCGTCAATGGCGGCCTGCCGGGTGAGCGGTCCTGGAAGCGTCTGGACAAGGTGTCGGGCGAGCAGATCCCGCTGGCCTCCAAATGCGATGGTATCAAGGTGGAAAAGGGCGATGTCCTGCACTTTGTCACCTGGGGCGGCGGCGGCTGGGGCGACCCGCTCGAGCGCGAAACCGACCTAGTTGGGCTGGAAATCACGCGTGGCCTAGTGACGGTAGAGGGCGCACTGCGCTTTGGCGTCGTTGCTCATGCCGACGGCAGCATTGATGCCGCAGCAACCGAGGCCCTGCGGGCCAAGATGCGCTCTGAGCGCGGACCCCTGCAGATGTTTGACCGTGGCCCATCGATTGAGGCCTTGCGCGCCTCCTGTCTGGCCGATACTGGCCTTCCTGCCCCGGTTCAGCCTGTCTGGCGCAACCGGGTCGTCAAGATGGCAGCAGAATAGGACGTACACTGAGTGTCTGAGGTCAAGGTTGCCAATACCGGCCCCCTAAAGGGTCTGCGGGTTGTGGAAATGGGTCAGCTGATCGCCGGTCCCTTCTGCGGCCAATTGCTGGGTGATATGGGGGCAGAGGTCATCAAGATCGAGCCCCCGATAACCGGCGATCCCATGCGGGCCTGGGGCCGGGGCGACTATCCCCTCTGGTGGGAAGTGGTGGCGCGCAATAAAAAGTCGGTCTCGGCCGACTTGCGCGTCGCTGAGGGTCAGGACCTAGCAAGGCGTCTGATCGCCAAGGCCGATATTCTGATCGAAAACTTCCGCCCAGGCACGCTCGAAAAATGGAACCTGTCGCCGGAATCCCTGATGAAGGACCATCCTGGCCTGATCATTGTCCGGGTCTCGGGCTATGGCCAGACTGGCCCCTATTCGGACCGGGCAGGCTTTGGCGGCATTGGCGAGGCCATGGGCGGCTGGCGGTATATTGTCGGCGATCCAGACCGCGCACCCTCGCGCATGGGCATTTCCATCGGCGATTCCCTAGCCGCGACCTATGGCTGCTTGGGCGCGCTGGCCGCCTTGCGTCACCGCGACCAGACCGGTCAGGGTCAGGTCGTCGATTCCTCGCTCTATGAAGCCGTCCTGCAGGTCATGGAAAGCATGGTGCCGGACTATTCGGTTACCGGCTATATCCGTGAACGCTCTGGCTCCTTCCTGCCCGGCATTGCGCCCTCGAACGTCTATAAGTGTTCAGACGGCGAATATCTGATCGGGGCCAATCAGGACACGGTGTTTGGCCGTCTGTGCGAGGCTATGGAGCGGCCAGAACTGGCCAAGAACCCGCGCTATATCGACCATATCAACCGCGGCAAGAACCAGCTCGAACTCGATGCCCTGGTCGAGGACTGGACCAAGACCCTCACGGTCGATGAGCTTGAAGCCAAGATGATCAAGGCCGGGGTTCCGGCTGGCAAGATTTATCGCGCGCCAGAAATGCTGGCAGACCCGCACTTTGCCGCGCGCGAGGCGATTATTGATGTCGAGCACCCGCGCTGGGGCACGCTAAAAATGCAAAACGTGTTTCCAAAACTGTCGGCCACCCCCGGCGTGGTGCGCTCAATTGCGCCGCAAACCGTGGGCCAGGATAATGACGAGATCTATTCCAGCGTGCTGGGCCTGAGCCCCGCGGATCTGGCGGATCTTAAGACCCGTGGCCTGATCTAGGCCATGACGGGCGATGATCTGGATGCGGACTATGCCAAGGCGGGCTTTGGTGGCCATTTGCGCTTTGGTCAAAGACCAGCCCTATTGGTGGTCGATGTGGTCGCCGCCTATTTGGAGCCTGCCTCCCCGCTTTATCTGGGCGGGTCAGAGGCTGTGGCCTGTTTTGCCCGCCTGATTGCCGCCTGCCGGGCCAAGGCCATTCCGGTGGTCTATACCCAGGTGGTCTATAGTGCGGGCGGCCGCGACGGCGGGCTGTTCTATCAAAAGGTCCCGGCGCTTAAGGCTTTTGATGCGGGCTCGCCGCTTGGCCTTATTCCAGCCGAAATCGCGCCCCAACCCGAAGACGTCATCGTCACCAAGCAATATGCCTCAGCCTTTTTTGGCACGTCTCTGGCCTCGACCCTGGCGGCCATGAAGGTCGATACGGTCCTGATTGGCGGGTTTTCGACCTCGGGCTGTGTGCGGGCAACGACCCTAGATGCCTTGCAGCACGGCTTTGCGCCATTTGTCGTGCGCCAGGCCTGCGCCGACCGCGACCCGCGCCCGCACGAATCCAATCTGTTTGATCTCCAGGCCAAATATGCCGAAGTGATTGATGAGGCAAAGGCCCTAGCCCTGATTGCAGGCTAGTCCTCCAAGACCCCATCGAGAAAATCGAACACGGCGGCCTTATAAAGCCCATGCGCAATGGCCGAAAAATGTTCACAGCCGGGCAGGCGCACAGCCCTAGCGCCCATAATCTTGTCGGCCAAGGCTTGCGGATCGCCTGCCAGATCGTCGCGTGATCCGGCCACGACTAGGGTGGGCACACTCAAGGTCTCAAGCGCCTCCAGATCAAGCGGCGTGCGCGGCGAGCGTATGCAGGCAGCCAAGGCGAGCCGGTCTTCGCCCTGTTCATCCGCAAACTGACGAAAGCTCTTATGCAGGGGCTCGGCAATGGATTCGATATCGTCGGTCTCCATGGCCAGGGCCATAGCGTCATCGCGCGGCTGGAGCTCCAGCATCCGCCTACCAATCCCGCCAAGGATCAGGTTCCAGAACCTGTGCGGAGCGGTCATGGCGGCGGCTAGTGCCACATGCGCACCGAGCGAAAACCCCATCAGATCGACTTTTTCTAGGTCCAGGTGATCAAGCAGCGCCAAGACATCGCCCGCCAGATTGGCACGGCTATAGTCTGCCGGATCATGCGGCTTGGCGCTTTGGCCATGACCGCGCAGGTCCAGCGTCACACAGCGCAGGCCCTTGACCCTTGCCGCATGCACCCATCCGGTGCGGCCCCAGTTTTCATGCGCATTAGAGGTAAAGCCATGCACCAGCACCAAGGTATTGACCGGTCCTGGGCCCGTATCCTCAAAATGGATGTCAAAACCGCCAGAACTAAAATGCGCCATGTTTTAAGTCTCTTGCTCAGGTCTTTTGGGCTGAAGTCTGATCAATCCTGACCCAGGCCGGTCGCCCGAACAAGGGCCAAGCGCTCTTCGGGCGTATTGGCCCCCCGCAACCGCAGGGCCAGATCAGGCCGGCAGGCCAAGGTCTGCCCCCCCGCCCGCTCAACCAGCCGCCGCAAGGGCCAGTCGGGCGCGGCGCTCTGGTCCAGAGCCGCTATGGGCACATAAAACGGCAAGGGGAATCCTTCAAAGCATCCGCCCTCGGACAGATCGAGCAGCGGGGCCAAATCTTGTGGGGTCAAGGTCGGGGCATCGACGGCAAGCACCAGCATATGGCTAAGACCCAGAGCTTCCATCCGCCTTGCCGCAGCCAGCAAGCCTGCCACCGGTCCTGCCTGAGGCGCAGGATCAGGCACAAAGGCCAGCCCATAATCACCGCCTGCGGTGAGCACATGCGCCGCGCCCAAGGCTGTAGCCAAGGCGGCGCAGCGATCAACAGCGCGCATACCGCCCCAGTCCAGAGCGGCCTTATCGCTGCCCATCCGCCGCGAGGCCCCGCCAACCAGTATCGCCACCCCCAAACTGCCCAGCATCCAAACCCCTTGTGTCAGCCTACCATCTGCAAATTTGCTAGACGAGGCCCGCGGTTTTACCGCATACCGAGACCATCGAAAATAAAAGCCAGAGGGCCTGCCCAAACTGGCCCCAAGCCTCGTCAGGAGACGTCCCATGCGCGACATCCACCATTTTGTGAACGGTCAAGCCCTGATCGGCAAGTCCGGGCGCTTTGGCGATGTGTATAATCCCAATACGGGCGAGGTCCAGGCGCGGGTTCAATTTGCCACCGATGCCGAGATGGACCTTGCCATCCAGTCCGCCGCCGCCGCGCAAATTGGCTGGGCCGCGACCAATCCCCAGCGCCGCGCCCGGGTAATGTTCGACTTCAAGCGCCTGCTCGAAGCCAATATGACTGAGATGGCCGAGCTCCTATCCAGCGAGCACGGCAAGGTGATTGCCGACTCCAAAGGCGATATCCAGCGCGGTCTGGAAGTGATCGAGTTTGCTTGCGGCATTCCCCACCTGCTCAAGGGCGAATATACCGAAGGCGCAGGCCCCGGCATTGACGTCTATTCCATGCGCCAGCCCTTGGGCGTGGTCGCCGGCATTACCCCGTTCAACTTCCCCGCCATGATTCCGATGTGGATGTTCGGCATTGCGGTTGCCACGGGCAATAGCTTTATTCTCAAGCCCTCGGAGCGCGACCCATCCTTGCCCGTGCGGCTAGCGGAACTATTCATGGAGGCCGGTGCCCCCGCGGGCGTGCTCAATGTCGTGCATGGCGACAAGACCGCCGTGGATGCCCTCTTGCATCACCCCACCATCAAGGCGGTCAGCTTTGTCGGCTCGTCCGATATTGCCCAATATGTGTATTCGACCGGCACGGCCAATGGCAAACGTGTCCAGGCCATGGGCGGGGCCAAGAACCATGGCATCATCCTGCCCGATGCGGATCTGGACCAGGCAGTCAAGGATCTGGTTGGGGCGGCCTATGGCTCTGCGGGCGAGCGCTGCATGGCCCTGCCCGTGGTGGTGCCCGTCGGCAAAAAGACCGCCGATGACCTGCGCGAGCGCCTGCTGGAAGAAATTCAGACCCTGCAGATTGGCGTCTCGTCCGACGTTAATGCCCATTATGGCCCGGTCGTGTCCTCGGCCCACCGCGACAAGATTGCCAGCTACATCCAGATGGGCGTCGATGAGGGCGCAGAGCTTGTGGTCGATGGCCGCGGCTTTGCCCTGCAAGGCTTTGAAAAGGGCTTCTTTATCGGCCCCAGCCTGTTTGATCAGGTCAAGCCAAGCATGCGCTCCTATAAGGAAGAAATCTTTGGACCGGTCTTGCAGATCCTGCGGGCCGAGAGCTTTGAAGAGGCCCTGTCCTATCCATCCGATCACCAATACGGCAATGGCGTGGCCATCTTTACCCGCAATGGCCGGGCGGCTCGCGAATTTGCGGCCAGGGTCGAGGTTGGCATGGTGGGCATTAATGTGCCCATCCCTGTGCCTGTCGCCTATCACACCTTTGGCGGCTGGAAGCGCAGTGCGTTTGGCGATACCAATCAGCACGGTATTGAGGGCGTGAAATTCTATACCAAGGTCAAGACCATAACGGCCCGTTGGCCCGAAGGGGCGGTTGAAGATTCCGCCTTTGTCATTCCGACCATGAAGTGAGGCTAGGATGGATTTTGCTCTAAGCCAAGACCAGATCGCCATTCAGGACGCCGCCGAAGCCTTTGCGGCGGCGGAACTGGCCCCGTTTTCGGCCCAGTGGGATGCTGAGGCGCATTTTCCGGTTGATGTGATGCGCAAGGCAGCAAGCCTTGGGTTTGCCGGCATTTATGTGCGCGAGGATGTTGGCGGCTCTGGCCTTGGGCGGCTGGATGCGGCGATCATTTTTGAGGCCTTGTCCAAGGGCGATGTCTCGACGGCGGCCTTTATGTCGATCCATAATATGGCGTCCTGGATGATTGACCGGTTTGGCTCCGAGGCCTTGCGCGCCAAATACCTGCCGCGCCTGACGAGCATGGAATTGATTGCCAGCTATTGTCTGACCGAGCCGGGGGCGGGTTCGGATGCGGGCAGTCTGGCAACCAAGGCGCATCTGGACGGCGATCATTATGTGATCAATGGCGCCAAGGCGTTTATCTCGGGCGCAGGCGTATCTGACCTCTATGTGGTCATGGTGCGCACCGGCGGCCCCGGCCCCAAGGGCATATCCACCCTGGTGGTCGAAAAAGGCACGCCCGGCCTGTCATTTGGGGCCAATGAGCGCAAGATGGGCTGGAATAGTCAGCCCACGGCCATGGTCAATTTTGACAATGTCCGGGTCCCCATCGAAAACCGGATCGGCACAGAGGGCGAGGGCTTTCGCTTTGCCATGATGGGCCTGGACGGCGGACGGCTCAACATCGCCGCCTGCTCGCTCGGCGGGGCCAGCCTGGCGCTGGAAACGGCCAAGGCCCACCTTGAAACCCGCAACCAGTTTGGCCATGCCTTAAAGGATTTTCAGGCCCTGCAGTTCAAGATGGCCGATATGGCCACCGAACTCGAGGCTGCGCGCCTGATGGTCTATCGCGGTGCCCATGCCATGGATAGCCGCCACCCCAAGGCCAGCCAGTACTGCGCCATGGCCAAGCGCTATGCCACCGATGCCGGGTTTGAGGTCGCCAATCAGGCGCTGCAACTGCATGGCGGCTATGGCTATCTGCGCGACTATCCGCTGGAGCGCATTGTCCGCGACCTGCGCGTGCACCAGATCCTCGAAGGCACAAACGAGGTCATGCGCGTCATTATCTCCAGGGAACTGTTTCGCCAATGACCGATGCGGCCCCAGAAGTTTTAGTCCGTGTACAGAACCGGATTGGCCACCTGACCCTGAACCGGCCAGATGCCCTGCATGCCCTGACCACCAATATGTGCCAGATCATGATCGCCGCCCTGCAAGACTGGCACAAGGACGGTGCCATTGAGATGGTGCTGCTCGATCATACCGGCGCACGCGGCTTTTGCGCGGGCGGCGATATTCGCATGCTGGCCACCAGCGTCCAGACCGACGCAGTCGAGGCGCGGGCGTTTTTCTATATCGAGTATCAACTCGACCACCTGATCAAGACCTATTCAAAACCGGTGATTTCGGTGATGGACGGCACAGTCATGGGCGGCGGCGTCGGGATTGCCCTGCCCGCCAGCGTCCGGATTGCCACAGAGCGCACGACCTTTGCCATGCCCGAAACCGGGATTGGCCTGTTTCCCGATGTGGGCGGCGGCTGGTACCTGCCGCGCTTGCCGGGCGCTGCTGGCTATTGGATGGGCCTGACGGGTGCACGCCTTAAGGCCGCCGACTGTATGGAACTTGGTCTGACGACCCACTATATCGCGAACGCCCAGCTAGAGGCCTTCAAGGCTGATCTTATCGCAAGCACAGGACCCAACCGCTTGGATGAGGCCCTGAGCGCGCATTCAAGCGATCCGGGCCCAGCACCGATTGCCGCCCAACAAGCTGCCATAGACACCCATTTTTCCGCGCCCACGCTTGAGGCGGTGATGGACAGTTTGGCGGCCGATGACAGCGACTGGGCACGGCAGCAGCACGCGCTCTTGCTGACCAAGTCGCCACAGGCCCTAAAGGTTGCGCTGCGCCAGATGCAGACAGGGGCCAAGGCCACCGATTTTGCGCAGGTTCTAGCAATGGAATATCGCATCAGCGCCCGGGTGGTCAGCCGCCCCGACTTTTCCGAAGGTGTGCGCGCCGTCATCATCGATAAGGACAATGCCCCGCTCTGGGCACCCGCTAGGCTGCAAGACGTGGATACCGTCCTGCTGGACGGTATTTTTGCCCCCCTACCCGCCGATCAGGAATGGAAACCCCTATGACCCGCATAGCCTTTATCGGACTTGGCAATATGGGCGCTGGCATGGCCGCCAACCAGGCCAAGGCTGGCCATACTGTGCTGGCCTTTGACTTGAGCGCAGCAGCCCTAAAGCGCGCGGCTGAGGCCGGCTGCACGCCGGTTGGCAGTGTGCGTGATGCGGTGATGGATGCGCAAGTGGTCATCACCATGCTGCCCGCAGGCCAGCATGTGCGCAGTGTCTATGCCGAAGAGATTGTCGGCCATGCCCCGGCAGGCGCTCTGGTAATTGATTGCTCGACCATTGATGTCGATAGCGCCCGCTTTGTGGCCGCCCTGGCCGTGGGCGCTGGCCTGCGTGCAGCGGATGCGCCGGTATCGGGCGGTACGGCTGCGGCTGACGCCGGAAGCCTGGCCTTTATGGTCGGTTGCGAGGCTGAAGACTTTGCCGCCGTCGAGGCCGCCCTGGCCCCCATGGCCCGGGTCGTGATCCATGCCGGTGCCAGCGGCGCAGGGCAGGCGGCCAAGATCTGCAATAATATGCTGCTGGGCATTTCCATGATCGGCACCTGCGAGGCCTTTGCACTGGCCGATAAGCTGGGTCTTGAGGCTGACCGGTTTTTTGAGATTGCGTCCAAATCCTCAGGCCAGTGCTGGTCGCTGACCACCTATTGCCCGGTGGAAGGCGTTGGCCCAGCCACCCCAGCCGATCGCGGCTATGAGGGCGGCTTTGCCACGGCCATGATGCTCAAAGACTTAAAACTGGCACAGGAAGCCGCCGCCCGGGCCGGGGCCTCAACGCCCTTAGGCGCCCAGGCCGAGGCCCTCTATGCCTTGTTTGCCAATCAAGGTTATGCTCAGCGCGATTTTTCGGCCGTCCTGCCCTGGCTGCGCGGCCAGACCGAAACCCTGACAAAGGACTGATCCATGGCTTATGAAACCCTGATCGTCGAACAGACCGGCCATGTTGTTCTGGTTCGCCTCAACCGGCCCTCGGCCCTGAATGCGCTCAATAGCCAACTGCTCGGGGAACTGGCGACGGCCCTTGGCGCTTTTGATAGCGACGAGACGGTGCGCTGTGTGGTCCTGACCGGGTCTGACCGCGCCTTTGCCGCCGGGGCCGATATCAAGGAAATGTCGGACAAGTCCTATGCCGACATGTTCAAGCTCAATTTTTTCGCAGGCATTGCCAAGGCGATCGAGGCGTTTCGCAAACCGATCATTGCCGCCGTCTCGGGCTATGCCCTGGGCGGGGGCTGCGAGCTGGCCATGATGTGCGACTTCATGATTGCGTCTGAAACCGCCAAATTTGGTCAGCCCGAGATTAATCTGGGCGTGTCGCCGGGCATTGGCGGCTCACAGCGCCTGACCCGGTTTATCGGCAAGTCCAAATCCATGGATATGATCCTGACCGGTCGTCAGATGGATGCCGCCGAGGCCGAGCGCTCTGGGCTGGTGAGCCGGGTCGTACCGGTCGATAAGCTGGTCGAAGAGGCCATGAACGCTGCGGCCAAGATCGCGGCCCTGTCACCCCTGGCCGTCATGGTCAATAAGGACATGGTCAACCAGGCCTATGAGACCACCCTATCGGCAGGCGTGGCCTATGAGCGGCGGCTGTTTCATTCGCTGTTTGCGTTTGACGACCAAAAAGAAGGCATGGCCGCCTTTATCGACAAGCGCCCCGCCAACTTTACCGGCCGCTAAGCCTTGATATTGAGCAAGGCCTTCTGCATCGCGTCAGCGGTCTGATAGACGCGCATATTGGCCTTAAAGGACTGCTGGGCCGAGATCAGGCCCACCGTCTCCTGGACCAAGTCTATATTGGGCACAGCGACAAAGCCCTTAGCATTGGCATAGGTCGCGTCCGGCTTATAGGCGGGGGAATAGTCCGGCGCGGCCTTGAGGCTG
>JBIIZD010000132.1:0-5577 GCA_044346445.1 Caulobacteraceae bacterium | reverse complement strand
CGCTTCAACCTCCATGGTCGCCTTGTCGGTCTCAATCTCGGCAATCACGTCACCGGCCTTGACCAGATCGCCCACAGCCACATGCCACTTGGCAAGGGTCCCCTCCTCCATGGTCGGAGACAGGGCAGGCATCAGGATTTCCACAGGCATGGGATTAGTTTCCGTAATCAAGGGCAGCCGCGGCGGCATCGAGAATAGCCTCCACATCCAGACCATAGGTGCCATAAAGATCGGGCAGGTCGCCCGACTGGCCAAAATGATCCAGGCCCAGCGCGCTGACCCGTGAGCCACGCACCCCGCCAAGCCAGGACAAGGTTGCGGGCGGGCCGTCAATCACCGTCACAAGCGATGCGCCCGCGCGCAGGGGCATGAGCAGTTTTTCAATATGCGAGACCTCGCGCCGTCCCTGCCCGCGCGCCTTCAAGGCCGCTGACCAGTCCAGATGCAGCCGGTCGGGACTTGGCACAGCCAAGAGGCCTGCGCCGGGCACATCCTCACGGATTTGTTCAAAGGCCTGCATGGCCTCGGGCGCTATGGCCCCGGTATAGACCACGGCCAGTTCTGCGCCCGGCTCTGGGGCAACCTGCCAATAGGCCCCGGCCAGTACGTCAGCAATCTGATCGGGCGACAGGGTGCGGTCGGGCTGTTCGAGCGCGCGGGTTGAAAGCCGCAGATAGACCGAATTGCCCTCTGGCCGCTGCATAAAGTCAAAGCTCCAGCGCATGATCTCGACCAGTTCATCGACAAAGGCGGGCTCAAAATAGCTCAGCTTGTCCTGGGCCATGCCGATCAGGGGCGTATGGATGGATTGGTGCGCGCCGCCCTCGGGCGCTAGGGTCAGGCCAGACGGGGTCGCAACCAGCAAGAAACGCGCATCCTGGTAACAGGCATAGTTCAGGGCATCGAGGCCGCGATTGATAAACGGATCATAAAGCGTGCCGACCGGGATAAGTCTTTGACCGCCAAACAGCGCCCCTGCCAGACCCAAGGCCCCTAGCAAGAGGAACAGATTGTTTTCGGCAATGCCAAGCTCGATATGCTGGCCGCTTGGCCCCATGATCCATTTTTGCGGCGAAGCAATATTGCTGGCCTTAAACTGGTCGGTGCGCGCCTCGCGGGCAAAAATACCGCGCTGATTGACCCAGCCGCCAAGATTGGTCGAGACGGTTACGTCCGGCGAGGTCGAGACAATCGCCTCAGCCAGCGGACCGCCCATGCGCGCCAAATCGTTCATCACCTTGCCAAACGCCACCTGGGTCGATTGCCGCCCAGTTGGCCGTGGAAAACTGGCCTCGTCTGGAACCGCAATCATAGGCACAGCCGGATCAGGCACCCGGTGGCCAAACGGGGCCTGGTCGATAAAGGCCTGATAATCGGCCTCAGCCAGCGGCAGGCCGGCAAACTTGTCCCATTCCTGGCCTTCGGGCACGCCCATCCGGCCCTGATAGGTCTGCATCTGGCCAGGCGTCATCAGGCCAGAATGATTGTCCTTATGGCCCTGGAACGGCAGGCCATAACCCTTGATCGTATAAAGGATAAACAGTTTAGGCTTTTGGTCGCGCACGGCATGGAAGGTTTCGAGCAACAGGTCCATATCGTGACCGGCCAGATTGGTCATAAGCTGACCAAGCGCCTCATCATCATAGCCTGCTAGGAGTTCGGTTATGCCCGCATGATGGCCCAGATCCTTGATCAATTGCTTGCGCCAGGCGGCCCCGCCTTGAAAGCTCAAGGCCGCAAACAGGTCATTGGGGCAGTCATCAATCCAGCCGCGCAAATGCTCGCCGCCCGGCTTGGCAAAGGCCGCTTCCTGCTGACGCCCGTGCTTGAGCGTAATCACATCCCAGCCGACCGCAGCAAAAATGTCGGTAAAGCGCAGGAACATGCTGTCAGAGGTCGTGGCATCCAGGCTCTGGCGGTTATAATCGACAATCCACCAGGTATTGCGCAGATCATGCTTGGCGCCCTCGATCAGGCACTCATAAATATTGCCCTCGTCCAGCTCGGCATCGCCCAATAGCGAGATCATCCGCCCCTGACGGCCCGGGGCCATGCGCTTATGCGCCAGCATATAGTCCTGGGCGATGGAGGCAAAAGCGGTCATGGCCACACCAAGGCCGACAGAGCCGGTCGAGAAATCGACATCGTCCTGATCCTTGGTGCGCGATGGATAGGACTGGGCCCCGCCGAGCGCACGAAACCGCTGCAACTGGTCAAGGCTCTGGCGGCCGTACAGGTATTGGATGGCGTGAAAAACCGGGCTGGCATGCGGCTTGACCGCAATCCGGTCCTCGGGCCTCAGCACCGAGAAATACAGGGCCGACATCACCGTAGCCAGCGAGGTTGAGGAGGCCTGATGCCCGCCGACCTTTAACCCATCGCGGCTCTCACGCAGGTGGTTGGCATTGTGAATGGTCCAGGAGGCCAGCCAGTGCACCTTGCGGTCCAGGTCCTTGATCAGATGGTTTTGATCGTTCGGTGCAGGTGATGGCGCAGTTTTGACGGGCATGGAATGGGGCAGCCTTTGGCAAGTCGAAGTCTGGTATCCATATACGCGAGGATCAAAAGTCGTTCTTGCTCATTAGGCCTGTCAAAACGCTGAATATGAGTGCAAAACACCTACGTGTTCGCAAAGGGTAGTCATAATGAGCCAAACCAACCCGCTTGACCGCTATGATTTGAAAATCCTCGATGCCCTGGCCATAGATGGCCGTCTGAGTTGGCGCGATCTGGCTGAGAAAATCGGCCTGTCCTTGACCCCGACCCTGCGGCGGGTAAGGCGGCTGGAAGAGACCGGCTATATCCTCGGTTATAGTGCGCGGCTGGATGAGGCACGGCTTGGCCATGCCATTAGTGTGTTTGTTTCAGTGACCCTGACGGCCCAGACCGAAGAGGCCATATCGGCGTTTGAGCGCGAAATCGCCAAGGCCCCAGAAGTGATGAGCTGCTATCTGATGACCGGCGGCGCGGACTATTTGCTGCGGGTCCTGGCCCCCGATCTGGCAGGCTATCAGGCGTTTTTGATGAACAGCCTAACGCGCATACCCGGCGTTGCGCATATCCAGTCCAGCTTTGCCCTGCGCCCGGTGATACAGCGGCCAGCCCCGCCGCTGAGCGAGCCTGCGGTTTGGCGTTAAGGCTTGCGGCTTGTTTAGCCGCCTTGGCGTTCATGTGCGGCGCAGACCCAAGGCAAGGCCTGGCTCTCACCAGACCCCCAGGCCTCATCGTGACAGGCTAGATGCGCTGGTCTAGAGATGGAGCCGCATAGCTAGGCCCTGCCGGGAAAGGAAGACTCAGATGTCGTCAGACGCCAGTTTTGATCTGAATGTCGAAGGTCTCTATCAGGCTATAGACTGGCTTGGCTGTCAGGATTATTCCGCCCTGCCCCGCTACGATTTGCCCAACGCCTTGCCAGATGCCGGGCTGGGCGAGGCCCAGGCCTTGGACCAGCTTGCCCCAGATATTCTGGGCCTTGCGACCTATCTGGATGCAGGTGATGCCCTGGCACACATGGACCCGCCGACGCCTTGGATTAGCTGGGCGGTGGCGCTGTGGACTGCGCGTCTGAACCAGAACCTGCTGCATCCTGCGACCGCACCGTTTGCGCGGGACGCTGAGGCGCGGGTTGTCCAATGGCTGGTCCCGTTTTTTGGCATGAATGGCGGCCATATGACGGCTGGATCGAGCTTGGCTAATCTAACAGCCCTGTGGGCGGCCCGTGATCTGCGCGGTGTCAAGACCGTGGTTGCCTCAACGGCTTGCCACCTTAGTATCCGCAAGGCCGCCCAGATTTTGGGCCTCGGATTTGTAGAGGCGGGGATTGATCCGGGCCACAGGCTCGATCCTGCGACCTTGCCCCATGATCTGTCCGAGGCCTGCCTGGTGCTCACCGCTGGCACCACCAGTATAGGAGCCGTAGACCCATTGGACTGTTGCGGACGGGCCGCCTGGACGCATATTGACGCGGCATGGGCTGGCCCGCTGGCGCTGTCGGATCGATACCGCAGCACGTTGGCGGGCATTGAGCGTGCCGACTCTGTCTCGGTGTCCGCGCACAAATGGTTGTTCCAGCCAAAAGAGTCCGCTCTGGTCATGTTCCGGGACACTGAGGCGGCAAACCGTGCGATCAGTTTTGGCGGTGCCTATCTTGCAGCGCCCAATATCGGCGTTCAAGGCTCGCACGGCGCGGCAGGAACCCTTTTGCTTGCGACACTTCTGGCCTGGGGGCGCCAGGGCATGGCCGCCAGGATCGAAAAGTGCATGCAAAATGCCAGCCGTTTGCAGGCCTTTATTGCGGCCCAGCCAGACCTGGAAGCCTTTCCAGATGGCGCTACCGGTTTGATCGTCTTTAGACCGGCGTCTCGCCGCGTCGATGCGTTTTTTGCCGCCCTGCCACAGGGCCTTGCATCCTTGACCACCATAAACGCGGACAAGTGGCTAAGATGTGTTTGCGCCAACCCCAATGCCGATATGGATAGAATAATTGGCGCGATCGATGAAACCCGTCGGCGGATAGGCCCTTGAGCTAGATCGTTTCGGACTGGGAGACCCACCCCTTTTGCGCGCGCCAATCCTTGTCCAGTCCTTCAAACCGCTTCAGGCTCAGTTTTTCAAGGTCGGTAAACGCGCACTTGCCGTCGATCACCAGATCGCGCACGGCATGGCCGCTGGCGGGCGACAGTCCAAAGCCGACGCTGGACATGGTGATCATGGTGACATTATCGATCCGGTCGATCACGGGTCGGCCATCGGGGGTGTTTTCGATAATCCCGGCCCAGCTTCGAATGACCCTCAGGCTCGGCGCCTTGGCGAACAGACCATATAGCCGCTTGGTCAGGTTACGGATCAGGGGCGAGCCTGGCCGCGCCGTTGGACCAACGGGTCCGACATCCAGCCATTCGTGCGGACCACCGCCATAGGCCAGATTGCCACGCAGGGTCTGGCGACCATAGAGGCCGTTACCGTCCACAGCGCCAATCGCCATCATGGGCGCAGGCTCGGTGACAATCATTTCTGCGCGCGCGGCGGCCATCGGCAGATCAATGCCAATGCCTGCCAGCAGGCTTGCGCTCTGCGGGCCTGCCGCCACCACAACACTGTCACAGCCAAGCACGCCGCCTTCAGTCTCGACCCCAACCACCTTGCCGCCTTCGGACACAAGCCGCACCACCGGTGTGTGTTGCAGGATCCGCCCGCCCAGATCCTGGATTGCCCAGGCATAGGCCTGAACCGTACGCTGGGGATTGGCCTGACCGGCAATGGTCAGATGCACGCCGCCAAGGATGTTGTCGCCGCTCATCGGCACGCGCTCGGCGATCTCCTGACGGTCAATCTCGTGCGAGGGCGAGCCCTGTTCGGTGAACATCTGGGCGACGTATTTATAGTGCTTGAGCTGACCTTCGGTCGTGGCCAGAACGATCTTGCCGCGCTGATATTCGGTCGTATAGCCGAGCATCTCGTCCATCAGCGGCCACAGGCGCTGTTCTTCGGCAAATAGCGGGCTTTGATAGTGGGACGCACCACCGCCATTGCGGCCCGAGGCCTCCCAGCCAACAATGCCCTTATCCAGCACCAGCA
>JBIIZD010000131.1:0-5658 GCA_044346445.1 Caulobacteraceae bacterium | reverse complement strand
ATTGTCGCCTATGCCTTGCTGCTCGAAACCATTGGCATGCCCGAAAGCGAGTTTGGCGCGTTTCTCGAATATGAGGCCATGAAGGCCAAACACGATTATATGGGTCAGTTCGGGGTCGGCTCGGATGCCGATATTGCCCGCACCCTGGCCATGTTTGGCGGCTTTACCGAGGGGCTACAGCTGTTTGCCTCTTTTGCCATGCTGATGAATTTCCCGCGCTTCAACAAGATGAAGGGCATGGGCCAGATCGTGTCCTGGTCGGTGCGCGACGAGAGCCTGCACTGCGAGGGTATTATCAAGCTCTATCACGCATTTAACAAAGAAACCGGCGTGGTGACCAAGTCGGTGGCCGATGACATTATTGACTGCTGCAAGCATGTGGTTGGGCTTGAAGACAAGTTTATCGATCTGGCGTTTGAGGCGGGCGATGTCCAGGGCATGACGCCCAAGGATATCAAGACCTATATTCGCTATATTGCCGACTGGCGTCTGCGCCAATTGGAGCTGCCTATCGTTTACGGCATTGAGGAAAACCCCTTGCCCTGGTTGCAGGTCCTATTGTCCGGGGTTGAGCATGCCAACTTCTTTGAGGCCCGCTCGACCGAGTATTCCAAGGCCGCAACCACGGGCCAATGGCACGGTGCCGAAGGGGTCTGGGGCGAGTTTGATCGGCTTTTGGCAAAGCGCACGGAAAACACCCTGCCGGCAGAATAGTTCGCGCCCTCTTTCCTCTGCGCGCTATTTTGGGTAGAAGTGCCCATGTCCGACCATCAAGATCCGCTGGCGATCATTGACCAGCTTGAAGACCTTTATCAGGGCTCGGTTAGCGCCCTGCGCCAGGCCTTGAGTGACTATCTCAAGACGGGCCAGCGGCCGGATCCGCAATTGCGCGCCAAGGGGGCCTTTGCCTATCCAGAGCTTCGCCTGGCCCATGGCGGTGAAAAGCAGCCGCGCCTGCATCGGGCTTTTGCCCGGCTCAATGCGCCCGGGGCCTATGCGACCACGATCACCAAGCCTGCCTTTTTTAGGGATTATCTGGCCGAGCAGCTGAGTCTGCTCATCGCTGATTTTGATGTGACCCTGGAGGTTGGCCCCTCGCACCAGGAAATCCCGTATCCTTACGTGCTTGATGGGGCGGACGATCTGGCCCTGGACGGGGCCGTGCCGCTGGACCTTGCGCGCTGGTTCCCGACCACGGATCTGTCTCATATTGGCGATGAGGTCGCAGACGGGTTTTGGGATATGGGTGCCGAGGACCATAGGCCCCTATCCTTGTTTGACGGCCTAAGGGTTGATTTTTCGCTGGCAAGACTGAAACACTATACGGGCACCCCGGCCGAGCATGTGCAGTCCTATGTCTTGTTCACCAATTATCACCGCTATGTCGACGAGTTTGTCGCCTGGGGCTGTGCCCAGATTGCGGCGGGCGGCCTCTATACGGCCCTGTCCTGCGCGGGTGGGGTCATGGTCGATGCTGATACGCCAAATCCAGAGGCCGCGATTGCGGCGGGGTCCTGGCGCAAGCACCAGATGCCGGCCTATCACCTGATGGCGCCGGGTGGCCAAGGCATAACCCTGGTCAATATCGGTGTCGGGCCGTCCAATGCCAAGACCATTACCGACCATTTGGCGGTGCTGCGGCCCCAGGCCTGGATCATGATCGGCCATTGCGGCGGCCTGCGCCCCAGCCAGTCGATTGGCGACTATGTGCTGGCCCATGCCTATTTGCGCGACGATCATGTGCTGGATGATGTCTTGTCCCCCGAAATCCCGATCCCGCCGATTGCCGAGGTCCAGATGGGCCTGCAAAGGGCCGCCGAAATCGTCACGGGCGAGAGCGGCGAGGCCCTGAAAAAGCGGCTGCGGACGGGCACGGTCGTAACCACAGATGATCGAAACTGGGAATTGCGTTTTTCCCTATCGGCTGTGCGTTTCAATCAGTCCCGGGCTGTGGCGATTGACATGGAAAGCGCGACGATTGCGGCCCAGGGCTATCGGTTCCGCGTGCCCTATGGCACCTTGCTGTGCGTCTCGGACAAGCCTCTGCATGGCGAGTTGAAACTGCCAGGCCAGGCCAATCTGTTTTACGAACAATCGATCAATCAGCACCTAAAGATCGGCATTACGGCCATGGACCTGCTTCGCCGCGAGGGCACACGCCTGCATTCGCGCAAGCTACGCGCCTTTGACGAGCCACCCTTCCGCTAGGGCCTCGACATCCATCTAAAAGCAAAATGGCATGGCCTGCGCCCGGGTGCGACAGACAAGGGTCTGGCCATCATGGCTGGCAAGGGTGTCTGGCTTGGTCGAATTGTTTGTCAAAGGCTCGCCAATCGTGATTGCTGCGGTTAAGACACGTCCCCATGAGCAAGCGTATACTGGCCTTTGACGGCATTGATAACTTCCGCGACTATGGCGACTATGCCACGACGGCGGGCCGGACCCTCAAGTCTGGGCGGCTTTATCGCTCGGCCAATCATGCCATGGCCACGGATGATGATCTGGCCCAGATGGCTGTGCTTGGCATTGCCCATGTGGTGGATCTGCGCCGCCCCTCCGAGCGCCAGCGCCAGCCTTCGCGCAGGCCGGCCGGTTTTGGGGCCAATCTGATCGAGAATCATGAAGGCGATCAGCAAGAGGCGCCGCATATTGCCTTCTTGCGCCAGACCGACCTGACCGAGGTCGAGGTCCATGCCTTTATGCTGAATTATTACGATAATGCCCCGTTTGAGCCGCGGCATCTGGACCTGTTCAGCCGCTATTTTCAGGCCATAGCCTCAGGCGATGGTCCGGTGCTGATTCACTGCGCGGCCGGCAAGGATCGCACCGGCATATTGGCGGCCCTGACCCACCATGTTCTGGGCGTACATCATGACGATCTGATGGAAGACTATTTGCTGACCAATATAGCCGCCCGGATCGAGGCGCGCGCGCCCATGGCGAGCGAAATGTTGCGCGAAAGCTTTGGCCGTGAGCCGTCTGCGGCGGCGGTGCGGGCGTTTTTGGGGGTTGATGCGTCCTATCTGGACAAGGCGCTGGGCGCTATCCATGGCCAATATGGCGATCTGGATGCTTATCTGGACAAGGTGCTTGGTGTCGATGCAGCGGTGCGCGACAAGGTCAGTCACCAGCTTTTGGACTAGACCCCAAAACCAAAGACGCGCCCGTTGCCTTGGCTTGACACCAGAACAACGGACGCGACCAGGACCTCGGACCTCCATCCAGAGGCCTAATTTATGGCGTATTGCGCCTTGAGTCTCAAATCACCAAGCTGTGATCCGGCGCTAATCGTGTCATTTTTCAAGACCTTTGCATCTGGCCATGTTTTTGGCTGACAAAGGCTTCGCTGGGGTCCAACCTCTGAACGGGCAGTGGCGCAACAGACGCTCCGCCCCGGAGGAAGTATGACCAATCCTACACCTAGCGCGCCATCGCTTAAGGGCGAGAAGCCAGCGCCCCTGTCCTTGGGGGCCTTATCCTGGGCCCTGCATCAGGGCGCGCGCGATCCTTATGTCATCTTGATTACCATCTATATTTTCATGCCGTATTTTTCCACCGTGGTGGTGGGCGACCCTGTGCGCGGCCAGGCCATGGTTGCGTCCTATGGCTTTTGGTCTGGCCTGATTGTCGCCCTGACCGCGCCCTTGCTTGGGGCCTCGGTGGATCGGCTTGGGCCGCGTAAGCCGGGCATATTGCTGGGTGTAATCCTAATGGTGCCGATGATTTTTTCGCTCTGGTGGACCAAGCCTGACGGGTCTGGCCTGAGCATCAGCATGGTGGTGATCCTGGCCACCCTGATCTCGGTAATTTTCAGCTATATTGAGATGCTGCACAATTCGCTGCTGATCCGGGCAGCCGGTCTGAAGGACGCGCACCGGGCCTCTGGTCTGGCCCTGTCCTGCGGCAATGGGCTATCGGTTCTGGCCCTGATTTTCGTGCTCTGGGCCTTTGCCTTGCCGGGCAAGGTCGATTGGCCATTTATTCCCGCCCACCCGCTGTTTGGCCTTGATCCGCTCAAGCATGAAACCGACCGGATTGTCGCGCCCATGGCGGCCTTGATCTTTGCGGTCTGGACCATTCCGCTCTTCTTGTTCACCCCCGATGAGCCCAAGACGGGAATTCGCTTCATCGAGGCGCTCAAGGGCGGTGCACGCACCTTGAAGGGCATGCTCGCCACCCTGCGCGGTCATAAGGATGCGGCCGTGTTTCTGGGTGCGCGGATGATCTATGTCGATGCCATGACGGCGCTGTTGCTGTTCAGCGGCGTCTATGCGGCGGGGGCCATGAATTGGGGCGTGCTGGACATGCTGATCTATGGTGTGACCTTGAGCATGTTTGCCGTCTTTGGCGGGTTTTTTGGCGGCTGGCTCGATGGCCGGTTTGGCCCCAAGCGGGCGGTCCAGATCGAGATTCTCGGCACAGTCTTGTGTCTGATCGGTCAATTGGGCATGCGGCCAGACCGATTGTTTTACCTATGGCCATTTGACCCGGCGGCCCATGCCACGGTCTGGAATGGCCCGTTTTTCACCACCCTGCCAGAAGTGCTTTATCTGTTTTTAGGCTTTGGCGTAGCGGTGTTTGTCACCGGCTCCTATGCCTCTAGCCGCACGCTTCTGACGCGCCTGATCCCAGCCAATCAGACGGGTGCCTTTTTTGGCCTCTATGCCTTGTCGGGCACGGCGACGGTCTGGTTGGGCTCGATGATGGTCCAGTTATTCACCAGCCTGTTTCAGTCTCAACAGGCGGGCCTGATGTCGATTGGCGGCATGATGATGGTCGGCTTTGTCGCGCTTTTGTTCGTCAAGGGCGGCCAAAGACAGACTGTGTGATCTAGCCTTGCGGGCAGGGCCGGGTTAAGCCGGGGCATGAGGCAAAAAACCTTTGAACAGTGCGGCTGGCGCGATCCGGTTCAGGTCCTGAGGGGCCTGGCCGGGCGTGATCTGGTGGTTGGGCTTGTGTCCGATGGTGTGGCCCTGCGGGGCCGCTGGTCCTATATCGCCGCAGAGCCTAGCGAAATCTTGGTGATTGCGCCGGGCGATCCCGCCAATGCCTTTGCCCGGTTGGACGTTTTCCTTGGGCCATTGGATGCAGACCAAGCGCGCCGGGAACCTGGCTTGCCGCCGTTTCAGGGCGGGCTTGTGGGCCTTGCCAGCTATGAGTTGGGCGCAAGGGCTGAGCCGGTGGTGCTGGCCCGCGCTGATCCCTGGCCAGACCTAGTTTGCGGGCGCTATGACGGCTTATTGGCCTTTGATCATCACGATCAGGTGGTTTGGGCGATTGGCGTCGGTGCCCAGTCCAAGGCGCTTGCGGCCAAGGCTGCCGCCTGGCTGGACCTGGCATCCCGGCCAGTCTTTGCGTCGGGTCTTTCCGCGCCGCTTGTCCCGATCATGAGCGCTGATGCCTATGAGGCGGCGGTCGCCAAGGTGATTGCCAAGATTGCGGCGGGCGAGATTTTTCAGGCCAATATTGCGCGCGGCTGGCAGGGACGTCTGGCCAGTGGCGCCCATCCGCTTGACCTTTTGCAGCGCTTACATGTGCAAAGCCCCGCCCCCTTTGCCGGCTATATGGCGTTTGGCGATCTGGCGCTTGTCTCCAATTCCCCCGAGCGCTTCCTTCAAATCCAGCCCGGCAATCCCCGGCTTATCGAGGCGCGGCCAA
>JBIIZD010000043.1:0-21927 GCA_044346445.1 Caulobacteraceae bacterium | reverse complement strand
CAGAAGAGGCCGGTGGCGGAGGGGTTGGTGGGGCAGTAGGGGTTAGCCCGGTTCAGCCAGCCAGGCTGGAATGTCCCTGTGGCCATGCAAAACGCGCCAGATCTCGATTTGAGCCGTGTATTCCATGTAAAACACAAGAAACGGATATCGTTTGAGCGACCAAGCTTTCAATCCCTCAATTTGAAGGGCGTGGGCATAGCGGTTTGAGCCGGCTTTCGGGTTGTGCTTGATCTGTTCAAGGGCTGCTTCAAGCGCGTCGATCAGCCCGAAGGCTATGGCTTCGCCTGCCTCACCTAGGTAATAGGTTACCGCGTCGGCGATATCCTGCTCGGCGGTCTGCCGTCTGAGTATGGGCTTGACCGTCAAGTGCGCTTAGAGTCCCGAATGCCTCGCCGCAGGCTGTCAAAATAGGCTGCATCGGCGGGACCTGCCAAGGGCGAGGCCGCGCCATCAAGTAAGAGGCGGCGCAGGGCCAGGCGGTCGCGATCCTTGCGGATCAATTCCTGAATATAGGCGCTGCTCGTACCATAGCCGTGCTGAGCAACCTGGTCATCGACAAAGGCCTTGAGCGTGTCGGGCAAGGAGACATTCATGGTGGACATGGCAACAAACTAGCCGATTTGGCAAAATTTGGCAAGTTCAGGTTGGTTTCGTTCGATGGTTCGAATCCGGGCTAGGATCCACCCTCCACCCCCCTTCCTTGACCTCACCCCCGCCCTAGCGTAGAAGCCTCGTCTTCTCGGTGTCATCCCTGATGCGCCCTCCACCGTCACGACCCCTTGAGCGATCAAGGACGAGGGCGGCGAGACCCCTCCGTCGGCGTGATCGCTCGCGGGGGCGATCTTCGTTTGGAGCGTGGGTCTGGGCGGGCACGGCCCTTTTGGTAGACCCATGTTCGACGGACTGACACAGCAGATTTCAGGCGTATTCGACCGGCTTTCGGGCCGCGGCGTCCTGTCTGAAAAGGATGTCGCCGAGGCGCTGGCCGAGGTGCGCACCGCCCTGCTTGAGGCCGATGTCGCCCTGCCGGTGGTGAGGGACTTTATCGCCAAGGCCAAGGTTCGCGCCACGGGCGAGGATGTGATCCGCTCGGTCCGCCCCGCCGATCAGGTGGTCAAGATTGTCTATGATGGTCTGGTCGAGACGCTTGGCGGCGAAGAGCCTACCGCGCTTAATCTGGCCGCTAATCCGCCCGCCGTGATCTTGATGGCCGGCTTGCAAGGCTCGGGCAAGACCACGACCTCGGCCAAGCTGGCCCTGCGCATTACCAAGACCGAGCGCAAAAAGGTCATGCTGGCCAGCCTCGATACCCGGCGTCCTGCGGCTATGGAGCAGTTGGCCCTGCTGGGAACCCAGATCGGGGTCGATACCTTGCCGATCATGGCGGGCCAGGGCGCGGCCGATATTGCGCGGCGGGCGGTGAATGCGGCGCGACTGGGCGGCTATGATGTCCTTATCCTAGACACGGCCGGGCGCACGACCCTGGACGAGGCCATGATGGCAGAGGCCGCCGAGATTGCGCGCATTGCCGATCCGGTCGAGACCTTGCTGGTGGCCGACAGCTTAACGGGTCAAGACGCCGTTCGCACAGCGGCAGCCTTCCATGAGCGCCTGGCGCTGACTGGCCTAATCTTGACCCGCGCCGATGGCGATGGGCGCGGCGGGGCGGCCTTGTCGATGCGGGCGGTCACTGGCCTGCCGATCAAGTTTATGGGCGCAGGCGAACAGGTCGATGCGCTGGATGTGTTTGATGCCCGCCGGGTCGCTGGCCGGATTCTGGGTCAAGGCGATATTGTCGCCCTGGTCGAGCGCGCCGCCGCCGAGATGGACCAGGTCAAGGCCGAGAAAATGGCTCGTAAGCTGGCCAAGGGTCAGTTTGATCTGGAAGACCTGTCCGACCAATTGCGCCAGATGCAGCGCATGGGCGGTATGAAGGGCATTATGGGCATGCTGCCGGGCGTACAAAAGGCCAAGCAGCAAATGGCCGAGTCCAATATGAATGACAAGGTCCTGACCCGGCAGATGGCGATCATCTCGTCCATGACGCCGCAGGAGCGCAAAAAGCCTGATATTCTCGCCGCCTCGCGCAAGCGGCGCATTGCCGCCGGGGCCGGGGTCGATGTGGCCGAGGTCAATCGCCTGCTCAAACAGCACCGCCAAATGGCCGATGCCTTTAAGATGATGAGCCGTGATGGCGGCAAGGGCATGGCTCGCATGGCCCAGATGATGGGCGCGCAATTGCCCGGCATGCCGTCTGGCGGCGCGGATCTGGCGCGCATGAAGGCCATGGGCGGCGGCAAGCTTGGCGCGTCTGATCCAGTTTCTTCGCCCCCGCCCGGTCTTCCGGGTCTGGGCAATCCCACCAATCCCCCCGGCGGACTTCCCGGCTTGGGCGGCCTGTTCAAACCCAAATCCTGAATCATACCAAGATCTCTGAAAGGACTATCCCATGTTGCGAATTCGTCTGACCCGTGGCGGTACCAAGAAGCGCCCGTACTATTCCATCGTTATTGCCGACAGCCACGCGCCCCGTGATGGCCGCTTCATCGAAAAGGTCGGGACCTATAATCCCCTGCTCAAGAAGGATGACCCAACCCGGGTGACCTTGAAGGTCGAGAGCATTAAGGGCTGGCTGGCCAAGGGTGCGCAACCCTCTGACCGCGTCGCGCGCTTCTTGGCCAATGAGGGCCTGGTGGTCTGGGCGCATGGCAATAATCCAGAAAAGGCCAAGCCCGGCAAGAAGGCGCAAGAGCGCGTCACCGAGCGTGAAAAGCGCGATACCGACCGCCTCGCCGCCGAACAAGCCGCCAAGGCCGAGGCCGCCGAAGCCGCCGCTGCCGCCAAGGCTGCTGCCGAAGAA
Source organism: Caulobacteraceae bacterium (assembly GCA_044346445.1). Classification (GTDB taxonomy): domain Bacteria; phylum Pseudomonadota; class Alphaproteobacteria; order Caulobacterales; family Caulobacteraceae; genus CAISGS01. Next base: position 19,067 of record JBIIZD010000043.1, on the reverse strand, counting down.
GCCGCCGCTGCCCCTGCGCCAGAGCCTGAGCCTGCGCCTGAGCCTGAGCCTGAGCCTGAAGTTGTGGCTGAAGTGGAAGCCGCCCCTGAAGCCGAAGTGGCTGCAGAAGACGCTCCGACCGTCGCTTAAGACAACTTCTTATCGCCAGACCCTTGTCGATTGGCGGGGTCTGGCGCCAAAGACCACAGGATGATCCATGAGCCAAGATGATCGCCTGGTCCTGGTTGCCAAGGTGGCCGGCGCTTTTGGTGTGCGCGGCGAAATCCGTCTGACCACCTTTACCGACGCGGCGCTGGCGGTGGTCAATTATCGTGACCTGTTGCGCAAAGATGGCGCGCCGGGCCTGACCATGATTGCCGGGCGCTCGACCAAGGGCGGGATCATCGCCCGCGCCAAGGAGGTCGAGACCAAGGAACAGGCCGACCGTCTGCGCGGTCTTGAATTGTTTGTCCCGCGCAGCCAATTGCCGCCGCCGGACGAAGAAGAATACTATCTAACCGACCTGATCGGCCTGGATGTGATCTCACCCGAGGGCGAGGCCTTGGGCAAGGTCAAGGCCGTGCAAGATTTTGGCGCTGGCGACCTGATCGAGGTCCAGCCCGCCAAGGGCAAGAGCTGGTACCTGCCCTTCACCAAGGACCTTGTCCCCGAAGTCGATATCGCCGGCGGCAAGATTATCGGCGTGCCGGTGGTCGTGGTGGAATAGGGGCCTGTTCCATTAATTCCGTCTCCCCCGCGAAGGCGGGGGCCTAGACGGGTGTAGTGCGATCGGATGGTTGGCCCTCATCTGGGTCCCCGCCTTCGCGGGGAAGGAGGGGGTTAGGGTTCAAGTTTTAGAGTCAGCTTCCAATTCCGGTTCCATTTTGATCCGCATCCCCCGCGCAGGCGGGGGCCTAGACGGGTGTAGTGCGATCGGATGGTTGGCCCTCATCTGGGTCCCCGCCTTCGCGGGGAAGGCGGGTTAGGGCTCAAGTTTTAGAGTCGGCTTCCAATTCCGGTTCCATTTTGATCCGCATCCCCCGCGCAGGCGGGGGCCCAGACGGGTGTAGCTCCGCCCGCAGGCAGGCCCTCATCTGGGTCCCCGCCTTCGCGGGGAGGGCGGGTTAGGGCTCAAGTTTTAGGGCCAAGTCCTCCCAATCGGGATTGTCCATCTCAATCAGGGCCAGCTTCCAATCCCGGTTCCATTTTTTCATGCGTTTTTCGGTGATCAGCGCGGTCTCGCGGCTTTCGTGAGCCTCAAACCAGACCAGTATCTTTACGTCATGTTGGGCGGTGAAACCGGGCACGGCTCCGCTTTTATGCTCAAACACGCGGCGATTGAGGTTGTCCGTCTGGCCGATATAGAGGGTGCCGTTGCGGCGTGAGGCCAGGATATAGACATAAAACATTATCTCCCCCTTTGCTCCGTCTCCCCCGCGCAGGCGGGGGCCCAGACGGGTGTAGTGCCATCGGACGGCAGGCCCTCATCTGGGTCCCCGCCTGCGCGGGGAAGGCGGGAGGGTGGATTGTTCTATCTTAGGTGTCAAATTCCCTTGCTCCCCAAGACCCCGCATCCCCCGCGCAGGCGGGGGCCCAGACGGTTCTAGCTCCGCCCGCAGGCAGGCCCTCATCTGGGTCCCCGCCTGCGCGGGGAAGGCGGGGGATTGAGTTCACATCTCGGGTGGGCGGTAGCGGATCAGGCCCTCTTGCGCCACGGAGGCGACAAGGACCCCGTCAGCGCTATAGATCTCGCCGCGGATAAAGCCGCGTGCGCCCTGGGCGGTTGGGCTGTCCTGGGCAAACAGGTGCCAGGCATCAAGGCGGCTGTGGCGGTGAAACCAGATGGCATGGTCAAGGCTGGCGCTTTGAAAGCCCGGCGTGGTCCAGACAATGCCGTGCGGGCGCATGGAGGTGCCCAAGAGGCTCATATCCGAGGCATAGGCCAGTACGGCCTGATTATAAGCAATATCGTCATTGACCGGGTCTGAGGCCCGCATCCAGACCTGTTGATCGGCGGCCATGGGCTTTGGCTGGGTAAAGGACTGGGGCGCAACCGAGCGCAGTTCAATGGCCATGGGTCGCAAGACCGCGCTGGCGGCGCGCGGCGGCAGATTGGCGGCCAGGCGTTTGCGCTCTTCAAAATCATCGGGCACGCTCATCGGGTCAGGCGCGCTGGGCATGGCGCTTTGGTGCTCAAAACCGTCTTCTGGGGTCTGGAACGAGGCGGCGAGGTTAAAGATCTGCTCGCCATGCTGGATGGCGGCAACGCGGCGGGTTGCAAAGCTCTTGCCATCGCGGGCGCGCTCGACCTCAAACAGGATCGGCACCTTAGGGTCGCCCGGCCGGATGAAATAACAATGCAGCGAATGACAGACCCGGCCCTCGACCGTGCGATAGGCCGCCATCAAGGCCTGGGCGATCACCTGGCCGCCAAAAATGCGCTTCTGGTTCTGGTCCTGGGTAAAGCCACGAAACAGATTGACCTCAATGGCTTCCAGATCCAGCAAGGTCTTGAGGTTTTCATGCGCGGACATGGGCGCTCCGATCTAAGGCTTGGGCGGCGGGCCTTTTGAAATAGCCATAGCAAGGCCCTGTCACAAGCCCTTGCAAAAAACGTGTCCAAGCCGGGCCCTTGGCGGCTATAGAGACGGGCAATCTCGATCTTGCCGCCGGACCCCGCGCCCATGACCTATGCTGTCACTGTCATGACCATGTTTCCCGAGGCCTTTCCCGGACCCTTGGGTGTGTCCCTGATTGGCACGGCCTGGCGCGAACAACAGCTTTGGTCGCTGGAAACAGTGGACATTCGCGACTTTTCGTCAGATAAGCGCGGCTTCCTCGACGACACCCCTGCGGGTGGCGGTCCTGGACAGGTGATGAAGGCGGACATTATTGCCGCAGCGCTCGATTCTTTTGGGCCTGTGGATCGTCCGCTTTTATATATGAGCGCCAGGGGTCGGCCCCTGACCCAGGCGCGGGTAAAACACTGGGCCAAGGCACCGGGACTGATTGTCCTGTGCGGGCGCTTTGAGGGGGTGGACCAGCGCGTGCTTGATGCGCGCGGGTTCGAGGAGGTCGCGGTTGGGGATGCGGTGCTTGCCGGTGGTGAAGCCGCAGCCATGGTGGCGATTGAGGCGTGTGTGCGTTTGGTGCCGGGGGTTCTGGGCCAGGCCGCATCGCTGGATGAAGAAAGCTTTGAGGACGGCCTGTTAGAACATCCGCAATATACAAGACCGCGGCGCTTTGAAGGCCAAGACATCCCCGAAGTGCTGCTATCGGGCAACCATCCGGTGATCCGGCAGTGGCGACAAGAGATGCGACTAAAGACCACCCGCGAGCAGCGTCCCGATCTATGGGCCGCCCATCTCGCCAAACAACAGGCAAAGGGCGATTAAGCCCAGGAGATAGACCGATGAATATGATTCAAACGCTTGAGCACGAAGAAGCTCAACGCCTGCTTGCCCTGCGCGGCATTCCAAACTTCCAGCCCGGCGATACGCTTCGGGTCAGCGTCAAGATCAAGGAAGGCGAGCGCGAGCGCGTCCAAGCCTATGAAGGCGTCTGCATTGCCCGCTCCGGCGGCGGCATCCATGAGAATTTCACCGTGCGCAAGATCTCGTTCGGTGAAGGCGTTGAGCGGGTCTTCCCGCTTCTGTCGCCCATGATCGAATCCATTGAGGTCAAGCGCCGCGGCGTCGTTCGGCGCGCCAAGCTCTATTATCTGCGCGATCGTCGCGGCAAGAGCGCCCGCATCGCCGAGCGCCAGACCGTCCGCGCCCCCAAGGCCACAGTCGTGGCGGCCGAAGACTAGTCTGTTCCAGACCCATGATCTGAAAAGCCCCGGTGGAAACGCCGGGGTTTTTTTGACATTCGCACGCTTTTGGGCTATGAAAAGGGCGGGCGGAGCCCATCAAGTTGGTGTCATAATTGACCGTGCGCGAACGACCATCACTGATCGAAGCCTGGGTCATCACCGTTTGGCCTTTATTAGGCGACTTTAATCGCAAAATCTGTTGGAAACGTCACGCTCTCACGGAGAGTGCAGTCGATACGGACGGTTCCCAACCGCCGAGCGCCGTACTGGACGCTATATCCTGCTTAGAGGTCGTAGGGACAAACGGCCCAGGATGAGAAATTGGGCAACTATGGTGCCGTCTCGATTTTAACATTACAGTACCAGTCGGATGCACCAGCCCACTTAATGTCCCCCGGCAAGACTTTGATTTTGAGGCATTTGATTGTTCGGCCGTCAAAATCCTCGATAATAGTTTCGACTCCTGTTTCGCGATCCCAATGATAAACGACGGGATCGACTTTAAAACTAATCCGCATGGGGTCAATATAATTTGGATCTATTTCGACGACTGACGTCAGGTGATACTCATGGCAAGAATTGTCTAAGCATGACTTTCCGTAGATTTGGCTTGGGCCGTAGTCAACTCTTTTCCCATCTGCCGGATTTAGCATGAAATATCCTTGGGTTTGCCCGGATGCGTCAACCTTTAACACTGCTTCATATATTTTTAAAACGCCTTCAGATACTTCAAACTCTTTCACATGGCCAGTACAGCCAGACGTGGCAATAAGGATAAGTAATGCAACAAATCTCATTTGTGCGCTTTCTTTTTTGATGCTTGGGATATCAGATTTTCCACACCAATCTCGCGCATCATTGTTTTGAAATCAGCATGATCCGTCGTCTTTGAACTAATATTTACTGTAGCCATTCGCAGAATAATGCTAGGTGTTCTTCCCCAAGCAAAGGCTGCATGATGGCCAGATCCCGAACCGTCCAAATAAAGGTGAAGTGTTGGTGTCAAAACGTTATCTCCGTATGCTGTTTCCATCTAGGATAGACTATATCATCAGGGTGCGGGTGTCTACCGGACTATTGGCAACCTAGTCCCGCAAATCCCTTCGCGCCTCTGGCCATGCCGCGCAAAATCCCTTAAATCCTCGGCCATGACTGGCAAGACACTCTATGACAAGATCTGGGATGCGCACCGGGTGGCGGACGATGCCAATGGTGAGACCATCCTTTATATTGACCTGCACCTGATCCATGAGGTGACCACGCCCCAGGCCTTTGCAGGCCTTAAGGCGGCGGGAAGGCCTGTGCGCAGGCCAGACCGCACCTTGGCCGTGGCCGATCATAATGTGCCGACCGAAAATCAGGCTGCGGGGACGGGCGCTGTGACCGATGCTGAGGCGCGGCTTCAGCTTCAGACGCTTGAGCGTAATGTCGCGGCGGCGGGGATTGAGTTCTTCCCCATGGGCGATATTCGCAATGGCATTGTGCATGTGGTCGGGCCAGAACAAGGCCGCAGCCAGCCGGGCATGACCATTGTCTGCGGCGATAGCCATACCTCGACCCATGGCGCGTTTGGCGCGCTTGCCCATGGTATTGGCACGTCCGAGGTTGAGCATGTGCTGGCGACGCAAACGCTTCGCCAACGCAAGGCCAAGAATATGCGGGTCTGGGTCGAGGGCACGCCTGGTCCAGGCGTTGGGGCCAAGGACTATGCCCTGGCCCTGATCGGCATGATCGGCACGGGCGGCGGCACGGGCTCTGTGATCGAATATGCCGGTCCCGCGATCGAGGCCCTGTCGATGGAAGGGCGCATGACCCTTTGCAATATGACGATTGAGGCCGGGGCCAAGGCGGGCCTGATCGCGCCCGATGCCAAGACGTTTGACTATATGCGTGGTCGGCCCGCAGCGCCCAAGGGCGCGGCCTGGGAAGCGGCCATGACCTATTGGACCGCGCTTTATAGCGACAAGGACGCGGTGTTTGATCGTGAGATCCGCATTGACGCGGCGGCCCTAACCCCTCTGGTGACCTGGGGCACAAGCCCGCAGGATGTCGTGCCGGTATCTGGCCATGTGCCCGATCCAAAGGATGCGCCCAATGCCGAGCGCGCCAGCCAGATTCAGCGCGCCCTCGACTATATGGGCCTGACCGGCGGCCAAGCCATTAACGAGGCCAGGATTGACCGGGTGTTTATCGGCTCTTGTACCAATAGCCGGATCGAGGATTTGCGCGCCGCCGCCGAGGTGGCCAAAGGCCGCAAGGTCGCCGATCATGTGCGGGCCATGGTGGTGCCAGGCTCTGGCCTGGTGCGCGAACAGGCCGAGGCTGAAGGGCTGGACCTGATCTTGATCGAGGCTGGTTTTGATTGGCGCGAGCCGGGCTGTTCCATGTGCCTTGGCATGAATCCGGACAAGCTAGCCCCCGGCGAGCGCTGCGCCTCGACCTCGAACCGCAATTTTGAGGGCCGCCAAGGCCCAGGCGGGCGCACCCACTTGATGAGCCCGGCCATGGCCGCGGCGGCGGCGATTGCAGGCCATCTGATCGATCTGCGCGACCTGCCCCCCCTTGATGCCGCGACGAAAGAGGCCTGAGCCATGAAGCCCTTTACCCGTCTCGATGCCCGCGCCGCGCCGCTGGATATTGCCAATATTGATACCGACCAGATCATTCCGGCCCGCTATTTGAAAACCGTGGAGCGCACGGGTCTAGGCAAGGGCCTGTTTGCCGCCATGCGCTATGAGGCGGACGGCACGCCAAAGCCTGATTTCGTGCTCAATCGCCCGGACTATCAGGGGGCTGGCATATTGATTGCTGGTGATAATTTTGGCTGTGGCTCCAGCCGTGAACATGCGCCCTGGGCCTTGGAAGATTTTGGCATTCGCTGCGTGATTGCCACCAGTTTTGCCGACATTTTCTATAATAACTGCTTCAATAATGGCCTCTTGCCGATTGTCCTGCCTGTGGATGATGTGCGCAGTCTGATGGACGAGGCCAAGGGCGGCAATCACGTGTTCAGCATTGATCTCGAAGCCCGGACCGTCACCCTGCCTTCGGGGCGGGTGGTCAGCTTTAATCTCGATGCCGGGCGGCAGGAAAAGCTGGTCAAGGGCCTGGATGCCATTGGCGAGACCTTACAGCATGTCTCCAGCATTGATGCGTTTGAACAGCAGCGCCTGCGGACCCGGCCTTGGGTCGCCGCCTGATTGCGGCGTTAAGATTGTGTTGTCTGACCTTAGGCTACAATAATTGCCGATACTAAAAACTAGATCGAGAAACCGCATGAAAACCCTATTGCTCCTGCCCGGCGACGGCATTGGTCCCGAAGTCTGTGCCGAGGTTCGCGGCGTTGTCACCGCCCTGATCAACCGAGCCGGTCTTGAGCTGAACATCGAAGAGCGCCCGTTTGGCGGGGCCAGTTATGACGAATATGGCACGCCCCTGACGGTCGAGGCCATGACTCTGGCCAAGCGGGTCGATGCGGTCTTGATGGGGGCTGTGGGCGGTCCCAAATGGGCAGGTGTTGGCCGCGATGTGCGCCCTGAGGCGGGGCTGTTGCAACTGCGCCAAGAGATGGAGGTGTTTGCCAATCTGCGCCCTGCCATCTGTTTTGACGCGCTGGCCGATGCCTCATCCCTGCGCCGCGAAGTGGTGGCGGGCCTCGATATCATGATTGTGCGCGAGCTTTGCGGCGGGGTCTATTTTGGCCAGCCGCGCGGGATCGAGACCCTGGCCGATGGTCAAAGGCGCGGCTTTGATACCCAAGTCTATACCACCAGCGAGATTGAGCGCATTGCCCGGGTGGCTTTTGAGCTGGCCCGTACCCGCGATAACCGCGTTACCAGCGCCGAAAAATCCAATGTCATGGAAAGCGGGCTTTTGTGGCGCGAAGTGGTCACTGACCTGCATAAGCGTGACTATAGCGATGTTAAGCTTGAACACATGCTGGCCGATAACTGCTCTATGCAATTGGTGCGCAATCCCAAACAGTTTGATGTGATTGTCACCGATAATCTGTTTGGCGACCTCTTGTCGGATCAGGCCTCGATGGCTACCGGCTCAATCGGTCTATTGCCGTCGGCGGCGCTGGGCGAGGCGGGCAAGCCCGGGCTTTATGAGCCGATCCATGGCTCGGCCCCCGATATTGCAGGTCAGGGCGTGGCCAATCCGATTGCGGCTATCTTGTCGTTTGAAATGGCCCTGCGCTGGTCGCTTGGCCGCGCCGACCTGGCCGACCGGCTCTATGCCGCCGTCGAGACGGCCTTGAACCTTGGCGCACGCACCCGTGACATTGGCGGCAATCTGACCACGGCCCAGATGGGCGAGGCGGTATTGTCCGCGCTCTAGACCGCTTCGATCCGGCCCCTTGGCCAGCGCGCTGTGACAATGGCCCCGCCTTTTGGGCTATTGCGAAAGGCAACCGTCGCGCCTGTGCGTTCGAGCAAGGTCTTGGCAATGAAGAAGCCAAGCCCCATGCCCAAATGGCCTGAGCGCGAGTTTTCGCCGCCGGGTCGGCTGGTGACATAGGGCTCACCCAATTTCAGCAATATGTCGGGTGCAAAGCCTGGGCCGTCGTCGCGCACCTCTATACCAATGGTCTTGTCATCAAATCGCGCCGTAACCAAGACCTCGGAATGGGCAAAGTCCACGGCGTTTTCGGCGATGGAAATCATGGCGTGAAGCACTTCCGGCAGGCGCTGAATATCGGGTATGGGCGCGCCGGGCTTGCCGCTCACAAGCGCTTGGACGATGACATGATCATCCGCGTGCGGCTCTGCGATCTCATCGACAAATTGCTGCAAGCCCATGCGGCCATGGACCAGATCGCCGGTTTCCGGTTCCTGGGTCAGTTTTTGCAGGATGTCGCGGCAGCGTTCGGCCTGGGACACCAAAAGTGCGGCATCGTCGCGCAACGGTCCTTCCGGGGATTCGCGCACCATTTCCTTGGCCACGATCGATATGGTGGCCAAGGGTGTGCCGAGTTCATGAGCGGCAGCGGCGGCAAGGCCGCCAAGGGCCGACAATCTTTGTTCGCGCGCCAAAACCGACTGGGTAACGGTTAGGGCCAGCTCCATCCTTGCCGCTTCCGTAGAGGCCTGCCACGCATAGCCAGCGGTAAAGGCGATGCCGGTCAGGGTCGCTACTGCCATGCCAAACCGGTAAAGCAGTGGAAAATCAATCCCCATACCGTCCATCCAAGGCAGGGGTAGGTGCCACAAGCTAAGGACCAGGGTCGCAAGCCCGGCAAAGGCGCCCAAGGCCACGGCATACCGACCAGGCAGGGTGGCAGCGGCCAGGGTTACGGGCGCAATCAGCAAAAGCGAAAAGGGATTGGTAATGCCGCCCGTCAGATAGAGCAGGGCCGTCAACTGGGCAATATCCAGGCCAAGCTGGATGGTGGCTTCCCAGTTTCGCGCCAGCCTTTGGCTGGGAGATCCTAGCAGCAGCAGAATGTTTAGCCATGCACTCAGCGCCACCAGGCTCAGGCACCAGGCAAACGGAATATCAAAGCCCAGTCCAAGGCCGACGACGAGTATGGCAATGGTCTGGCCGACAATCCCCAACCAGCGCAGCACCATCAGGGTGCGGATGCGCAAACGGCCTCGATTAAAGCGGCCCGTCTCCAAAAGGTCATTGCCCAACCCGGTATGAGCCGCGCGGAAGGGCGCTTCTAGGGCGGCGGATTCAACGGCTTTGGGCATGAAAAGGAGGGTTCCAACGGCAAACCGAGACACAAACCATCATCTTGTATTATGGATGCTGCGGCAACCCAATGTGACCTTGTCGCCGGTTATAGGCCATAGCTTTTGGAGACGAACTTGACCCGATTTCGCCTGATCATCAGCCTTGTTTGTGGTGTCGTTCTGCTGGCCCTGATCGGCTATACCCTGGTTCGGCCCACACCTAGGCCAGCTCAAGCGCCCATGGCCGATGTCCAGATTGGCGGGCCGTTCCGTCTGGTGGATCAGGACGGACGCGCTGTTGACCAGACCCTGCTTAAGGGCCGATGGACAGCGGTATTTTTTGGCTTCACCTATTGCCCCGATGTCTGCCCGACCACCTTGCAGACGCTTGGCACCGCAACACAGATCTTGGGTCCAGAGGCAAAGGCCCTGCAAATTGTGTTTGTCAGCGTCGATCCGGGCCGCGACTCGCCCGCAGCCTTAAAGGCTTATCTGGCCAGTCCAGGCTTTCCCAAGGGGGTGATCGGCCTGACCGGCACGCCGCAACAGGTTGCGGATGCGGCCAAGGCTTACCGCGTCTATTTTGCCAAGGAAGGCGAGGGCGAGGCCTATCTGGTCAATCATACCTCCTTGATTTATCTAATGAATCCAAGCAGCAAATTCGCCCGCGTTCTGGCCTATGGCCTGACCCCTGACGAGACGGCCAACCAGATTCGCCAGGCCATGGCCGAGAAATAGCGCCCGCCGCAGGACTTGACCAAACCACGTTCTGAATCTGGTGATAGACATGGGTTAAGGTTTGGGTGTTATGTTGCGTTGCACAATTGCACTTTGGGGACGCGACCATGCTCTATTCGGTTCACGAGGCGACCTATTATGCCACCGCACCCTTGCGGGCGGCGGCGCGGGTAACGCGCAATTTTTGGAGCTCGACCCTCAATCCGGTCGCCCAGACCCAGCTTGGCAAGACCTTGTTCGCTGCCGCGGACCTGTTTTCCAATGTCACGCGCCGCTATGGCAAGCCCGATTGGCGGCTGGATAAGATTGTGATCGACGGCCAATCGGTCGGCGTGACCCAGTCTGTGGTCTGGTCTTCGCCCTGGTGCAAGATGCTGCATTTTCGCCGCGATGGCGCCGATATGGCTAGGCTTGGACGCAATGACAAGGCCCCGCCGGTCCTGATTGTCGCACCCCTGTCTGGCCACTATGCCACCTTGTTGCGTGGCACGGTCGAGGGGTTTTTGCAGGACCATGAGGTCTATATTACCGACTGGGTCAATGCGCGCGAAGTGCCTATGCTCGAAGGCCGGTTTGATTTTCATGACTATATTGATCATGTACGCTCCATGCTGACCCATCTTGGCGTGCGGGCGCATGTGGTTGCGGTGTGTCAGCCGGGGCCTCCGGTCTTGGCGGCGGCAGCCCTGATGGCCGAGGATGCGGACCCCTGTCGTCCGGCCAGCATGACCTTTATGGGCTCGCCGATGGATGCGCGCCTATCGCCGACCGTGACCAATAAGCTGGCCGAAGAGCGGCCCTTTGCCTGGTTTAAGTCCAACATGATCTATACGGTGCCTGCGCCCTATGCTGGCATGATGCGGCGGGTCTATCCGGGCTTTGTTCAACTCTATAGCTTCATGTCCATGAACAAGGTGCGCCACCAGGAGGCGCATCAGAAATATTTCAATGATCTGGTTGCCGGTGATGGCGACGGGGCCGACAAGCACCATGAATTTTATGACGAATACCTGTCGGTTCTGGACCTAACGGAGGAGTTTTATCTGCAAACCATTGATTATGTTTTCCAAGCCTATGCCCTGCCCAAGGGCGAACTGATGCATAGGGGTCGTCTGGTGCGGCCAGACCAGATCACCGATATTGCCCTAATGACCGTCGAGGGGGCCAAGGATGACATATCCGGCGTTGGCCAGACCCAGGCCGCTCATGGCCTTTGCCCGGCAATCCCTGAGGATATGCGCCAGCTCTATGTTCATCCAGATGTCGGCCATTATGGCGTGTTCAATGGTCGGCGCTTTCGCGAAGACATCTATCCCAAGGTCCGTGACCTGATCGCTAAGGCCCAGGCGGCTCTGGCCTAGTCAAGCCTGGGCAAAGCGGTTTAGGCTGTCGGTCCATGGTGTTTTTTCGTCGCCAGTCTCAACCGCAACAAAGCCTTCAAGACGGCGATCGCCTCGACGTGGCCGGTGTCGAGGTATTGCTGCGGGTCAGCGCAAGGGCGCGGCGGATCAGTCTTCGTCTCGATGTTAGACGCCGCCAGATTATCGCCACGGCCCCAAGCCTGAAGGATCTGCAAGCCGCTGCCGCCTTTGCCCAGCGGCGTCAGGAATGGATATGGGCCCAGATTCAGGCCCTGCCGACCCCCAAGGGGCTTTGTTGCGGCCAAAGCATAATGGTTCTGGGTCAGACCTGGCAGTTGCAACAGGCCAGTGGTCCGCGCAGCCCTGCCCAGTGGCTTGAAAACGGCGAGGACCGGGCCTTGGTCTGCGGCGGCGCTGATGAGGCGGGTTTTCGCCGCGCGGTCCTGCGGGCCTTGCAGGCCAGGGCCTTGAGCCTTTTGCGCGAGCGCACGCAGTTTCATGCTCAAGCCCTGAACCAGCCCATGCCGACGGTCGCCATCATGGATGCCAAGGGCCGCTGGGGGTCTTGCAAGCCAAGCCCGCGCCGCGGCTTTGGGTCCGCCGTCACGGTTGGCCAGATCCGGTATTCTTGGCGTCTTATCCTAGCCCCGTTCGAGGTGCTGGATTATGTGGTCGCCCATGAGTGCGCGCACCTGGTCGAGGCCAATCACGGGCCAAGATTCTGGGCCCAGGTCAAGGTGCTGGTGGGTGATCCCAGCAAAAGCCGCGCATGGCTGCGCAAGTTTGGCCAAGATCTCCATGCCCTGGGCGCCGATGGTGTCTCGCCTAATTGATCGGTGCTTGAGCAGGCTCTGGCTCTGGCTCTGGCGCCGGCGCGGCGGGGTCGGCGGCTGGATCGGCTATGGCCTGTCCAATCAGGTCGCCTATCGGATCGGGCTGTGACACCGGATCACCGGGTATGGCCTGGACATTGAGCCTGGGCAGGGCAGCGGCCATAAAGCCAGACCAGATCTCGGCCGGGGAACCGCCCCCAGTGACCTTTTTCATCGGTGTATTATCATCACGCCCGACCCAGACCGCTGTGGTAAATCCGCCCGTATAGCCAACAAACCAGGCGTCCCGGTAGTCGCTGGTGGTGCCGGTCTTGCCCGCCAGGTCATAGCCAGGAACCCGTGCGCGCGTGCCGGTGCCGCTGATCAGGACCTGCCTGAGCATGCGGGTCATTTCTGGAAGGGCTGGGCTACCGATCACCGAGACCTTGGGCGGCTTGCCGACATTATGGTCATAGAGAATCTTGCCGGCGGCCGTTCGGATGCGCTCAATGCCATAACCCTTGACGGCAAAGCCGCCATTGGCAAACGGCGAATAGGCCTGGGCCATTTCCAATGGACTGACCTCAACCGCGCCAAGGGCCATGGAGGGGTCGGTCTGGATACGCGAGGTTATGCCAAGTCGCCTGGCGGTTGCGGCCACCTTATTGGTCCCGACCTCATTGGCCAGCCGTGCGGCCACGGTATTGACCGACTGGGCAAGTGCGGTCTGCAGGGTAATACTGCCCAGATATTTGCCGGTATAGTTTTTGGGTTCCCATTTTCCGATGGTCAGGGGCTCATCGACCACCATGTCATCTGGGGTTTTCCCGGCCTCCATGGCGGTCAGGTAAACAAACGGCTTAAACGCCGAGCCTGCCTGCCTGCGCGCGTCCGATGCCCGGTTGAACTGGCTTTCGGCATAGTCAGCGCCGCCAACAAAGGCGCGCACTCGGCCTTCACCATCCATGGCCACCAGGGCGGCCTGTTGCGCCCCTCGGCTGGCCCCGTCGCGTGTGGTGATCTGGCGCACAGCCCGCTCGGCGCTGGTCTGCACCGGCAGGTCAAGCGTGGTCTCGACCACAAGGTCCTCGGTGGGCTGGCCAACAAGGGAGCGTACCTCATCATCGAGCCAATCAATAAAATACTCGGCGCGTTGGCTGGCAAGCGTGGGTGAGACGCGCACCGGGGTTGCAAAGGCAAGACTGCGCTGCTCATCGGTAATGGCGCGGTTTTCAACCATTTCATCGAGCACAATGGTCGCGCGCCGCTCGGCGCGGGCCTTGTCCGATAGGGGGCTATAACGCGATGGCCCCTTCATCAGCCCGGCCAGCAGGGCGGCCTCACCGACCGTCAGCCGGGTTGCGGGCTTGTTGAAATACCGCTGAGACGCCGCCTCAATGCCATAGGCCCCTGCGCCGAAATAGACCCGGTTCAGATAGAGCGCGAGAATTTCCTTCTTGGTGAACCGGGCCTCCAGCCAGACGGCGAGGATAAGCTCCTGAACCTTGCGCCGAACCGTCTGGTCGGGGGTCAAGAACAGGTTGCGGGCCAGTTGCTGGGTAATGGTCGAGGCCCCGCCGACAATGCGTCCGGCCCGGGCATTATTGATCGCGGTGCGGACAATGCCGATCGGATCAAAACCAAAATGGTAATAAAACCGTCTGTCCTCAATCGCGATAAAGGCTGCGGGCACATAGGCGGGCAGTTCGTTCAGATTGACCGGCGGCGCATATTGGGTGCCGCGCACCGCAACCAGACCGCCGGATCGGTCCAGATATGAAATGGAGGGCTGGCGCTTGACGTCAAAAATCTTGCTGGTATCGGGCAGGTCGGTGGCGAAGACGGCTAAGAAGGCGACCAGAAAAATCAGACCCCAAACCCCCAGCACGGCCGACCAATAAACGAGCGCCTGCAAGGGCGAGCGACGCGGTCTTGAGCCCCGGGGTTGAGGCGCGCCACGGCCACCCCTTGGTTCTGATCCGTTAAATTGCCCGTTCGTCATCTATTATCCAACCTTTTGAGGCACGCGCCCAGATGCGTGCTTAACCAATTTGGGCACAATCCTCCACAAGATTGACAAAACAAGCGGCAAATCCGCTGAACAAGACAAACACGGTTGCGCAATTGGCACAGGTCAGTGACCCTTGCGCCGCGAAGAAACGAAATTGGATGGCCTTAAAGTGACCCATAACCCCTTGCCGACCCTTTTGCGCGCCTTGATCGGGCCTTGCCTTTTGGTCGGCCTGTCCGCCTGTACCAGCCTTGCGGATTCAAATCGCCAGACCTGGGTGCCGGGCCCGGCCGGATCGCGCGAGGCGGCGCCGGCGGCCTTGGACCTCAATCGCGATCTGGGCTTGTGCCAGAAAACGGCGCAGTCGCTCCAGGGCGAACAGGCCGACTCTTATTCCGACCCCCGCTATGGCGCGGTCAATGCCATGACCGCAGCTCTTGCCCGCCGCGAAATAGGGGGGGAATCGCGCCGAAATGGCGAGCGGGCCCGGATGGAGCTTTGCATGATGGGGCGCGGCTGGGTGCGGTCAAATTGAGGGCTGGAACCCATCACGGCACAAGATTGCGGTATTCGATCAAGCGAATCGCTAAGCCTTGGATTTTATTGTAACTAAGACTATTTATTCGCGATCATTGATCAGAACTACCCCCGCAGATAGGCGTGATAGGGCGCAGTTTTTTAGGCCTTGTTAACAATCATTGCCAAGGTGTTAAGCGCCGGGTGACTTACCCCCTGTCGTCAACAGTTTCTTAACTAAAAACTCAGCCAAGAGCGCATACGAGTGATTGACGTTTGCCCCCCTCTATGGCCCCTTATGGTGGGTCGGCTAGTGCGTGCCCACTAGATGTAGTGTGCTCAGTGATGGGTGACGGTACGGACGGGTGCAGCGCCGGTCGTTGTGGGCTTTGGGGATTTGGATTGAATTATGATCGGTAGTGAAGCGGTTTTGCCACAGAAGCGGCAGCGGGAAACGCGGTATGATTCGACTCGTCCCGGCGAGCGGCCGCAATTGCAATTGGTGCGCAAGGTTGAGGTTGATCGGTCCAGGGATGCGCTGCTGACCGATTTTGGCAAGACGACGCTGGAAGATCGCTATCTGCTGCCGGGTGAATCCTATCAGGACATGTTTGCGCGTGTGGCGACGGCCTATGCTGATGATGCCGATCACGCCCAGCGCATTTATGACTATATCTCCCAGCTCTGGTTCATGCCCGCCACGCCGGTCTTGTCCAATGGCGGGGCCGATCGCGGCCTGCCGATCAGTTGTTTCCTCAACTCGGTGTCTGACAGCCTAGAGGGCATTGTCGGTAGCTGGAACGAGAATGTCTGGCTAGCGGCCAATGGCGGCGGCATTGGCACCTATTGGGGCGGCGTTCGCTCGATCGGTGAGCGGGTCAAGGGTCAGGGTCAGACCTCGGGCATTATTCCGTTCATCCGGGTTATGGACAGCTTGACCCTGGCGATCAGCCAAGGCTCGCTGCGGCGCGGATCGGCGGCGGTTTATCTGGATATTTATCATCCTGAGATCGAAGAATTCCTGGAAATCCGCAAGCCTTCGGGCGATTTCAATCGCAAATCGCTCAATCTGCATCACGGCATTTCGATTACAGATGCCTTTATGGAGGCCGTGCGCGATGGCACCGATTTTGGCCTGCTGTCGCCCAAGACTGGCGAAGTGGTCAAGTTGGTGGATGCCCGCACCCTGTGGCAAAAGATTTTGGAAATCCGGCTCCAGACCGGCGAGCCCTATCTGATCTTTTCCGACACGGTTAATCGGGCCATGCCCCAGCATCAGCGCGATCTGGGCCTGTCGGTGCGTCAGTCGAATCTGTGTTCGGAAATCATGCTGCATACCGGGCCTGACCATGTTGGCAAGGAGCGCACGGCGGTGTGCTGTCTGTCATCCCTAAATGCCGAATCGTTTATGGAATGGCGCGAGCATCCAACCTTTATCGAGGACGTGCTGAGATTCCTCGATAATGTCTTGCAGGACTTTATCGACCGCGCGCCGCCAGCCATGGAGCCTGCGCGTTATGCCGCCATGCGCGAGCGCTCGGTGGGTCTTGGTGTCATGGGCTTTCATTCCTTCTTGCAGTCCCAGAATGTGCCGTTTGAAAGCGCCCTGGCCAAGTCCTGGAATATGCGTCTGTTCAAGCATGTGCGCCGTGAGGCCGACAAGGCCTCCCGCGTTCTGGCCGAGGAGCGCGGACCCTGCCCTGATGCCGGTGACAAGGGCGTGATGGAGCGGTTCTCGCACAAGCTGGCCATTGCCCCCACCGCCTCGATCTCGATCATTTGCGGTGGCACATCGGCCGGTATTGAGCCGATTCCGGCCAATATCTATACCCACAAGACCCTGTCTGGCTCGTTTGCCGTCAAGAATCCGTATCTGGAGCGGGTGCTGGAAGCCAAGGGCACCAATACAGACGAGATCTGGAGCAGTATTCTCGAAAACGAAGGCTCGGTTGCACATCTGGACGGCTTGTCCGCAGACGAAAAAGATGTGTTCAAGACCGCGTTTGAGCTGGACCAGCGCTGGATTGTCGAATTGGCGGCAGACCGAACGCCTGAAATCTGCCAGTCCCAGTCCTTGAACGTCTTCCTGCCCGGCGATGTCGATAAGTGGGACCTGCATATGCTGCATTATTCGGCCTGGGAGCGGGGGGTGAAGTCCCTCTATTATCTGCGCTCGAAATCGGTGCAGCGCGCGTCTTTTGCCGGCTCTGAAACCCTAGAAGCGGTCGAGCGGATGGAGCATCCCAAGACCGACTATGAAGAATGCCTCGCCTGCCAATAAATGCAGACCTCGACCCTTGGTATAATGCCCCTCGAAAGCGCGCTTTCGGGGGGTTTTTTTCGATAGTCATGCCAATTTTATAGACGTTTTGAGCCGCTTTAGCGGTTTGATCATTGCTAGGCGTTTAAAACCTATGCTTTGCTGACTTGCCAGTCGGGTGAATCGACGGGGCAGAGGGTTTAGGTCCATGCTGTGCGTTACCAAACGCGGTCTACAGCTATTTAGCCGATTGGCCCTGGTGCTTGGTGCTGGGCTGGCCTGTGCCTTGCCGGTTCAGGCGCGGCCAGCGGCCAAGCCCGCCTATAAGCTAGCCCCGATCGCGACCGTCCATAGCAATCCCGTTCTAGGCTCGATATTGGCCACCGAAGGGCGCCCACTCAATTTGTCGCAGCCTGACGCTATGACGGCGACGGCCGGGATCGATAGTGGACGTGATGATCTCAGCCTCGGGCTTGGCAGCGGCTTTTTCGTCCCGGCCTATTTTTCCACCGCCGGTGATGATGCGCATTTGATCCAATCGGTGCAGCCCGTGCGCGGTCAAGGCTTGGCCCAGTGGCGCACCGAGGAGATCAGGCTTGGCGACCGTGGCCGCGGCACAGCGGTCAATGCCCTGCGGCTGAGTGTGCTGGCGCTTGAGCGGGTTCCGGGCGGTCTGGTCCTGGGTCCTAATCTGGGTCCCGATCTGGGCACCAATCAGGGTCAGGGCGTCAGTGAAACCCGGTCCTTTGATGTGTCGTATATTCGCGGCTGGCCATCGGCCTTGATGCTTAAGGCCGGAGCTTATGATCTGGACCTTACGCCTCATGCCGGGTTTGGCCTGTCCGATCAGGGCGGCTCTGCCGAGGCGGGGGCTATGGTGCGGTTTGGCGCAGGGCTTAATGACGCTCGGGCCAGGCAGATCGCCGAAGGGTTTGGCCTCTCGACCGTGGACAGCCAAAGCTTTGGCGACCGTGGGCGTTGGTACCTATTTGCCTCTGCCAGCGGCCGGGCCGTGGGCCTCAACCTGACGCGCGATGGCACGACCGGCAATCTTCGCGGGCTGGGCTGGTCGATCGACCCGGCGGCGCGGATTATTTCTGACGCCCAGGCTGGGTTTGGGTGGCGTCAGGGCCCGGTTCAGGCCTCCTTTGGCTATCTGCACCGCGACATTAAGAACGCGTTTGAGGTTCGGGGCACTGGGCGCGGTGGCGATTCCCTGATCGCCCTGTCTTTCAGCATCCGCCCGCAGCACTAGGACGGACCGCACGGCGGCCGATCTTAAGACCTTGTTATCCACATTTTGCGCAAGATGTTGTGGGCCGTGTGAAAGCAGTGTCTATATCCAGTAGAATCGTCTGCTAATCTTAGGCCTCGATGCGGCGTTTGAGCCGATTCGCCGTGTTTGATTTGGAACCGCCCATGACCGTCTTGACCACGCCCTCACGCCCCGGCCTGATCACCCGCCCAGGTCTCTTGACCCCGTCGGCGGCCTATAAGCCTTTTCGCTACCCTTGGGCCTATGATTTCTGGAAGCGCCAGCAACAGGTTCACTGGATGCCCGAAGAAGTGCCCTTGGGCGAGGATTGTAAGGACTGGGCGACCAAGCTTAATGACGGCGAGCGCAACCTGCTGACCCAGATTTTCCGCTTCTTTACCCAGTCGGATATCGAGGTCGCCGACAATTATATGGAGCGCTACAGCACGGTGTTTAAACCCACCGAGGTCAAGATGATGCTGTCCTCTTTTGCCAATATGGAGACCATCCATATTGCCGCCTATGCCTTGCTGCTCGAAACCATTGGCATGCCCGAAAGCGAGTTTGGCGCGTTTCTCGAATATGAGGCCATGAAGGCCAAACACGATTATATGGGTCAGTTCGGGGTCGGCTCGGATGCCGA